>JAJQAZ010000023.1 GCA_021203545.1 Tannerellaceae bacterium
CACAAGAGATATAATAGTAAAAGTACTGGTGAAACAAAGGTTTCTTCGAAAGAATAATAGGCATGAAACGCTAATATAGGTACAGATTTAAATCTGCGCCAGCGATTTGCCAGCAATGTCTAACCTGAAAAAGCCAATATCATAAAATCCCCTCTTTAGGGCGGTGTAAAAACTCCCCTGGTTGTTTGATAAAGTTACAAATTGTAAGTAATTACCCCGTATGGGGTAAAATGTGACTAACCGCGGGTGCAACCCGTGGCAAAGAAACACCCACCTCCCCCTACAACCCGGAACGGGTTGAACCCCTGACCGGGGTTCAGCAGCGAGAGACTGCATCCATCCCCACGGGTTACACCCGCGGTTAAGCATATTCAAGCCCTTCGGGCTTATAATTTAAGGGGTATTCTCCTCCAACTCAATAGTCAACTCTGTCCAGTGATCCATGGTTTGGGATAATTTATCTTTCAATTCCGAATAGGATGTATAGAGGGCTACATCTGATGCTCCTTCGGGGGTTGCGAGACGAACTTCGAGGTCTGCGATTTCCTGTTCCAGAAGGGTGATCTGGTCTTCCGCCTGGCTGATTGCTTTTTCTATCCGGCGGATTATCTTTCCCTGTTCCTTGCGGGCTTCGTAGGAGAGTTTGTTTTGTGTGGGCTGAACTTCGCTCTCTTCCCTGGCTGCAAGCTGTGTAGTACGTTCCAGTTCACGCAGGTTATCCATTTTCTTCTTTTCCAAAAAATCGTAGATGCCTCCCAGGTGTTCTATAACCCGTTTATTGCCAAACTCATATACCTTATCTACCAATCCGTCCAGAAATTCGCGGTCGTGTGATACGACAATGACTGTACCGTCAAACTCCCGGAGCGCCTCTTTCAGTACATCTTTGGAACGCATATCCAGGTGGTTGGTCGGCTCGTCGAGGATTAGCAGGTTTACCGGTTCAAGCAGCAGGCGGATCATGGCGAGGCGGCTGCGCTCTCCACCGGATAGTACTTTTACTTTTTTATCCGAAGCTTCGCCCCCAAACATGAAAGCACCCAGTATATCCCGTATTTTGGTACGGATATCGCCCTGTGCTACGTAATCAATCGTATCGAAAACAGTCAGATTCTCATCCAATAGCGATGCCTGGTTTTGTGCAAAGTAACCGATCTTTACATTATGTCCCAACTCCAGTTTACCACCATACGTGATCTCGTTCATAATACATTTTACCAGCGTGGATTTTCCTTCACCGTTCTTCCCGACGAAGGCAACCTTGTCGCCCCGGTTTATCGTAAAAGTAACACCGTCAAAGACTAAATGATCACCGTATTTCTTAGACACATTTTCTATAATTACCGGGTAGGAACCTGAACGGGGAGCCGGGGGGAATTTAAGGCTCAGCCGGGACGAATCCACATCATCTACCTCAATACGGTCTATCTTTTCCAACTGTTTGATACGGGATTGTACCTGTACCGATTTGGTTGCTTTGTACCGGAACCGTTCGATAAAGGCTTCGGTATCGGCCAGTTTTTTCTGTTGGTTTTCGTAGGCTCGCAGCTGTTGTTCGCGGCGTTCTTCACGCAGTACTACATAGTCAGAATATTTAACTTTATAGTCGTATATTTTACCTAACTCTATTTCCAGTGTACGGGATGTTGTATTATCAATAAATGCCCGGTCGTGGGATACAAGAATGACTGCATTTGCCCGGGTGGAGATAAAATTTTCAAGCCACTGGATAGATTCAATATCGAGGTGGTTGGTCGGCTCATCGAGCAACAATATATCAGGACGGCGCAGTAATAGTTTGGCCAACTCTATACGCATGCGCCAACCTCCGCTGAATTCGGAGGTGGAGCTGGAAAAATCGTTACGGGTAAATCCTAATCCGATTAATGTACGTTCCAGTTCGGCATGGTAGTTTGCGCCTCCCAATAGCTGGAATTGTTCGGATTTCTGAGTTACTTTTTCTATTAGCTGCTGATAAGAGTCTGTCTCGTAATCAGTACGTTCTGCCAGTTGCAGGTTCAGTTTTTCTATCTCTTTTTCCAGGATATGGATATGTTCGAAGGCACACTCGGCCTCTTCGCGTACTGTGCGGCTATCAGCCAGTTGCATATGTTGCGGCAGATAGCCGATTGTGATGTCTTTAGGGATGGAGACGACACCAGAGGTTGGCGATTGCAATCCGGCAAAAATCTTCAATAGGGTAGATTTACCTGCGCCATTCTTTCCCACCAACGCAATACGGTCTTTCTTGTTTACCACAAACGATAAACCGTCAAACAACGTAAATCCACCAAACTCAACCGTCAATCCCTCAACTGAAATCATAACATAACCTATTTAGCCCGCAAAGATAATAAATATGCCGATACAAAAGTGTTTTATGGGTTTGAAGTACAGGGAACGCAGATTACGCGGATAAACGCAGAATTGCGCAGATTTTTTATTTTAATATACAACCCACGTTCGGCGTAGCGTCCTCGCTACGTCGCTAAAAAATGGTGAAGCTCCTGCTTCACGTGAGGCTGGAGCCTCACAGTTTACACCGACGTAGCGAGGACGCTACGCCGAACGTGGAACATGGGGCTTCCGTTATTTTAATCAACAATCTTTATATTCCTTCCAATACTACCGGGCCTATTAATCCGGATTTTTGTAGTGGGGAATCTGCATTCCATGAATTGATGGGGAGCCATACCTGGCGTTCGTTTTCCGGAAGATTCATATCTCCAATGATACGGTTTACCCAGGTGTTTACTACTTCTACTTCGATTGTATTGGTTCCCTGACGAACGAATCCGGTAATATCTACCCGGTAAGGGGCTGTCCACACGCCACCGGCATATTGCCCGTTTATTTTTACTTTGGCCATTACCGCCACGTCGTTCAGGTTTACAAACAGTTGATTGAAATTTGTATCTTCCAGGTCGAAATCACGGGTATATACCATTGTTCCCGAATAGTGGCATACATCATACAAAGAATGCCTGGTAAGATCATGTACCCGGGACAGATGCAAGGGCTCTTCGGGCCCTCTTTTCTCCGGATCCAGCCGGAGTGTCCAATCGGTGGTGATATCCGCCACGATGCGTCGTTCCGGGAAATTAACCGCCAAGTCTGCTGCTCCGTCTTTTGTTGTTTTACCTGCAAAGACTATAAAAACACTTTCCAATGGGTCGAGTTGTAAAGGTACAACCGTTCCGGTAGAAGTCTGTTGATAAGCAAGTAACATACGGGTTTTTCCGGTGGTTGGCTCCCACCATTCAGGTTGCAAACCTTTTACCCGGAATTCCGGAGAGAAGGATATTGCTTCACTGCTTTGGTTTGTAACGAAATAAATTTCCATATTCCCACAGGTACGATGACCATAAAGTACCGGTTGATTCGTGTTTTTCTTAAAGTCAGGTACGCATCCGATTTGCTCCAATGCCTGTGCCATGTCTGTGCCTGTCATAATTTTTCCCTCGCCCCATAAAGAAGCAGCCAGTTCACGCACCTGTACATCCGCCTGGGGATAGTTTTCATAGCCGGGGGCACGGTTAGGAGCAGGCCCTAATACGACCCCACCCTGCTCTACCAGTTGGCTGATCTTTGCCAACAGTTCCGGACGCATCGTTTCCTGTGGTGGAAGCACCAACATGCGGTATTGGGTACCGTGCGGCAGAGTTAGTAATCCGTCTTTTACAAAAAGATCCCTTAAGATTACCTCGCCATTGATATAGTCAAACTGGTATCCTTCCGGAAGTGCAGGATCAGTAATTCCCGTCATTTTAGGAGCATCCTCGCCGATAAAATAGGCTACATCCGCCACATTCAATCCCTGCTGAAGCATAAAATTCACCCGTTTCAGATAATCCGTAAACAAATCCATATGCGAAAACCAGGTATTGAAACGGTTAAACTCAGTACTAAACCAGGCATTCATACCCGGTTGTTTATCTTCGTATGGCTGGTGTATATACACATGTAGCAATGTATTATTGATACCTTCGGAAAAGAAACGGTCGCCCCGTTGCTTTAACAAAGCGGGATAACGCCGGAAAGGATCGCCTGCAGCAGTAAAGGATTCGGCTGATATTTTGTTTTTCCCGTAGATATGCCCACAGGAAGAGGCTGCCCGGTTCTCTATATCTCCCAGATCACCTTCGCCCCAGAACTCACCTCCTATTTCGTCAGATTGTCCTCCATATTGCAGAAATTCTCCCGGGAAACCCCAGTGGCCGTAATTCTCCAGCCAGGTAGTCAAACCATACTTATGAGCCACATCCCGCAGTCCGCCTACATAATCGTAAGCCACTTTATCCGCAACCAACCGGCGTAAATCCCATAAAAAGCGGTTGGAAATATCTTCGCTCTCTACCACTACCCCACTAAAGACCGGAATAAAGGGTAACATATCGTATCCGTACCGTTCCCGGAAAGCTTCACAGAATCCGTCTGTAAAATTCTGTCCGCCGGTTTCATAACTATCCTGTACCACTACTTTCCAGCTTTTGCGGTCTTCTGCCGGAATCCGGCGTACTACCTCACCCATAAACGCTTCGAAATGGGCTTCCACATGCTGACGGCTCATTTTATCAACCTCCAGTCCGGTTGCTTCGCGGCTGGCGGGAGCATTGGTTACACCGGTCGGTACCATTCCCGTACGCAAAACCACCCAGGTTCCTTCGGGAGCCTCCCATTGCAAACGGTCTCCGGAAAGGTTGGTTGTAATATCCAGCACCTCCCCGGCTGCAATAATACCTGCTTTACCTTCACTCTCCGGCTGTTGCCTCCACTGGTATTCGTGCCAGTAAGGAAGCGGGCTCTGAAACATTTTGGCCAGTGTCTTTTCCGGATACCGTTCTATGTAGGGAATCCCGGATAATTCAATCTCCCTGATAACTATAGGATGGTGTACGCCGGATATAACCGACCGGAATCCGGTAGCCTGCACCGGCGGGAAAGCTATTACAACAGGCGAGAGGGGATCAAATCCCACATTGAGCGCACTGTTATGACGGTCTATCAGGAATTCGGATAAAGTACGGTATTTGTTCCCTTCTTTTACTTCAAGACGAGCCCGGTTATTGATGCCGTGAGGGGCTGTAAACAGCCGCAGCGAACGAACGGTTACCGGTTGGGTCGTGTTAAAATTCAAAATTACTTCGCTGTTCTGATCTCCCTTTACGATTGTTTCTGTAGACTGGTCGGCATCAATCAACGAATAAATATTTTGTACCGGAACAGAAGCCGTCAACCGGGTATTTGCCTTATTCAGGATTTTCCCGTCTTCATTTATTGCCGGATAGGCTATTACTTTAAAATCTTCAAAATCTCCTCCGGGCTTATCCAACAAGATATCTACCTTTTGCCCGCCTTCCACTACTGTTGGAGCAGAAGCCAGGTAACGCATGGCCTGCGACGGTTTTACCCAGGGCCCGCCCGACTGGCTCCAGCCCGGTGAGTTAAAGATGCCGATCTCTATATCCAGTTCGGTAGCTGTTTTGAGTGCGGTATGCAGGATTTTCCACCACTCTTCCGTTCCGAATAATACTTTACCTCCCTGCAAAGGAGCATCATCCAGACCGATATTTCCGATAAAAGCCCGGTTAATACCCGCCTTCTTCATTGCATACAAATCGTTAATCACTCCCTGTTCCGAAATATGGTCGGATATCCAATACCAGTAAACAGATGTCTGGATTGTATCCGGCGGATTCACGAACCCCACTTTCAATAGTGTATGGTCAGGATAAGAGCTTTTATTCTCCCCACAGGCGAATAACACGATTAACAAAAGAAAGAAAGCAGTCGAAACCGGTAAGGAGTAACTTTGTACAATTGATCGTTTTTTCATGGTCTGAATATATTTGTCTAAAGAATCTACTTCATACAAAAGTATTTTTTATCCGGTAATTCCATTTACAAAAATGATATATTAATTACTATTTCTGACACTCCGGAAGAGGGAAAAAAGGTGCACAACCTATGCATTACAAAATACCGCTTCAGTAAAGGGCTAATAGGGTGCTTTGAACAAGGGGTGCACAGCGCCCTATACATTATTATATATAAATAAATATAAAATGCTTTTTTATCATCTTTGAAGAAGAATACTTTTAACAAAACCAACAGGATATCCTGCGCCGGGAATATACTATATTCTTCCCGGCAACATACTATCTTTGCAGTACCAACAAGGTATATTGTACTCAACAACATACTATTATGCCGTACCAACATATCTGATTTTTGTATAATTACTCGCATAACGACAAAAGTAATGAATAAAAACATCGCTTAATTGACTGTTTGGTGTTTGGTCAGGAATTTGTCTTTTTTTTCTTCAACTTTTGTTCTTTTGTTCTTGTGTCAAAGATTTTTCATTCTTCATTTTTCATTTTTCATTTATTTGTCTTACCTTTGCACCTCGAAAATTTATTAATAACAAATTTTAAAACAAGAGTTTTATGAACAATTACGAAACCGTTTTCATTTTGACTCCCGTTTTGTCTGACGCACAGATGAAGGAAGCGGTAGAAAAATTCACAAACCTCCTGAAAAGTGAAGGAGCAGAGATTGTGAATGAAGAAAATTGGGGATTGCGCGAATTAGCTTATCCTATTCAGAAGAAAACAACAGGCTTCTATCAGTTGGTTGAATTCAAAGCCAATCCGGAAGTAATCGCGAAACTGGAAGTTCAATTCCGTCGTGACGAACGTGTGATCCGGTTCCTGACTTTCCGCCAGGATAAATTCGCAGCAGAATACGCAGCAAAGAGAAGAAGTTTGAAATCATCTAAAGAAACAGTAAAGGAGAATTAATTATGGCAACTCAATCAGAAATCAGATATTTGACTCCCCCGTCAGTAGACGTAAAAAAGAAAAAATATTGCCGTTTCAAAAAAAGCGGTATCAAGTACATCGATTACAAAGACCCTGAATTCCTGAAAAAATTCCTGAACGAACAGGGTAAAATACTTCCCCGCCGTATCACCGGTACTTCATTGAAGTTCCAGCGTCGTGTGGCACAGGCAGTAAAAAGAGCACGCCACCTGGCTTTGCTTCCTTACGTAACCGATTTGATGAAATAATAAAAAAAGAGGAGACAGAATATGCAAGTTATTTTGAAAGAAGATGTAGTTAACTTAGGCTACAAAGACGATATCGTAACAGTAAAAGACGGTTACGGACGTAACTTTCTAATCCCACAAGGAAAAGCAGTAATCGCTTCAGAATCTGCAAAGAAAGTATTGGCTGAAAACCTGAGACAACGTGCTCACAAATTGGCTAAAATTAAAGAAGATGCACAGGCTCTGGCTGCGAAACTGGAAAATGTTTCACTGACTATCGGTGCGAAAACAAGTTCTACCGGTACTATCTTCGGATCAGTTACCAACATTCAGGTTGCTGAAGCCTTGGCTAAAGCAGGTTTCGATATCGATCGTAAAATCATTTACCTGAAAGATGCTGTTAAAGAAGTAGGAAGCTACAAAGCAACACTGAAACTTCACAAAGAGGTATCTATAGAAATACCTTTCGAAGTAGTATCAGAATAAGAAGAACTATACTTCACTATAAAAAAGAGAGAATATCCGGCCGGATATTCTCTCTTTTTTTGCATTCAAACGAACATAAATTACAAAAATCCACTTTTTCTATTTAAAAAAGCTTATTTTTGCCTACTAAACAAACGATCGTTTACTGTGAACAGAAAGTTTTTTCTCCATATATATCTGTTATTTGGAATGCTTTTTTTTCTACCTGTTACTTTACAGGCAGCAGGGGGATCGTTTACCGTTATTATTGATCCCGGGCACGGAGGTAAAGATCCCGGAGCTGTACGGAATTATAAAGAGAAAGATATAGTGTTGGCGGTTTCCCTTAAACTGGGTAAACTAATCACAGACAACCACAAAGATGTAAAAGTGATTTATACCCGGTCGACGGATAAATACTTAACCTTAAACCAACGGGCCGATATTGCCAACAAACACAAAGCCGACCTGTTTATTTCTATCCATACCAATTCGACCGATGATAAAGTAACCCGGGCAAAAGGTTCGGAAACTTATACGTTAGGTTTGGCACGGACAGAAGAGAACCTAAGGGTGGCCATGAAAGAAAACGCGGCAATCCTGCTGGAAGAGGATTATATGGAAAAGTATGAAGGATTTGATCCCAAATCGGCAGAATCGTACATCGTCTTTGAGTTTATGCAAAATGCCTATATAGAACAAAGTATTGCATTCGCATCAGAGATAGAAACCGCACTGAAAACAAAGGCACAACGCACCAGCCGTGGAGTTAAACAGGCTGGATTATTGGTGCTCCGGGAAACAGGAATGCCAAGTGTGTTAGTGGAATTAGGATTTATCAATAACCCGGACGATGAAAAGTTTATGAATTCGGCCGACGGACAAACTAAACTGGCTAATTCGTTGTATACGGCTTTCGCCAAATACAAAAGAGAGTTTGACAGAAAGGAAGGAATAGTACATACAAACGGTAATAATAAACCGGCTACCACACAGCCGGCACCGACTCCTGCTACAAATAATACTAACACTGCCAAAACCGGGAATGCAGGTAAAATTGTTTATAAAGTGCAGGTGTTGGCATCTGAAAAGAAATTACCGGCCAATTCGCGTGAATTTAAAGGGTATAAAGACCTGGATTTCTATCAGGAAAAAGGATTGTATAAATACACATACGGAGAAACAACCGACTTTGATGCGATCCGGGAGATACGCAAAAAGGTGGCTAAAGACTTCAAAGATGCTTTCATCGTCAAATTTAAAGACGGCAAAAAGATCACAAATTAATAAGTAAGAGTTTAAAAAGAATAAATATATCGTATCATATGAAATTTTTAACGAAAGAAGCCAAGATTGGTATTGTAACAATTATAAGTCTGGTATTATTATACGTCGGGATTAACTATTTGAAAGGTATTAACCTGTTCAAACCGGTAAACCATTACTATGTAAAATTTGATAATGTAAAAGATGTTACGGTTTCCAGTCCGGTCTTTATAGACGGATTTAAGGTAGGACTGGTACGCTCTATTACCTATAATTACCAGACAACGGATGATATTACGGTAGAAGTAAGTCTGGATGAAGGCATGCGTATTAATGTAGGTAGCTATGTTACGATTGTAAAAAGCCTGTTGAGTGGTGGCGAGTTACACCTGCAACTGAACAAAAACAATCCGGAATTTTATAAATCGGGTTCCGTACTGGAAGGACGCATGGGTGATGATATGCTCGAAACCGTACAGGATAAAATACTACCGGGCGTAGAAGCACTGCTGCCCAAGGTGGATTCGATCCTGACCTCGTTAAATACGTTATTAACTCATCCGGCGTTAAGCCAGTCACTGACCCACATTGAACGGTCAACGGCTAATCTGGAGCAGTCTACACGGGTATTGAATGGTTATCTAAGCCGTGATGTTCCGGTGCTAATGGATAACATAAAAATTACAACCGATAATTTTGCTGATATCAGCGGACAGTTAAGAGACCTGGATCTGGCTACCACCGTAAATAGTATCAATGCCACGCTGGATAATCTGACATTGACTACCGGTAAGCTTAATTCGGCCGACAATACGCTCGGTTTATTATTGAACGACAGAAGATTGTACGAGAATCTGAACGGTACGGCAGCGAATGCATCCATACTTCTGCAGGATGTAAAAGAGAACCCCAAACGGTATGTCCGGTTCTCCCTGTTTTAATAACTAAACAGAACAGAATTCAGAAGCGAAAAGTTTTGCTTGTTTAGAACGATTCCATTTAAGAACTTTTTTTCCGTAATCATTTTGTAACATTCCGGTATCCTCTAAAATTGAGGAGAATATCTCACCGGATATGGGTAAGAATGAAAACAAATTGAAAAGTATCACATGCAGGAAATCCCTTTGTTTCAGCAGCGTTTGGAATGGTTAGGAAACAAAACAAACTATTTTTTCGTCCGGATTGCTAACCCGTTGATAGCAAAGGCAATATTAAAAGTTAAACATTAGCAAAAATTATGACCACTTTTTTTTTAGGAATATATTTTAAAACTTTGTAGTTGCAATTAGAAGGTGTTATAGATTTTGGAAATTGAATTTTGAAGATGCAAGTTAATTATCAAACTTTGTGGAATAAATGTCTGTCTGTCATAAAAGATATTGTACCGGAGGCCGTTTACAACACGTGGTTCGTACCTATTGTTCCTCTCTCATACGAAGGCAATAAGTTTACGATACAGGTGCCCAGTCAATTCTTTTATGAATATCTGGAAGAAAAATATGTTAGTGTTCTGAAGGTAACTCTATACCGGGTTATCGGCCCCGGAACGGTATTAAATTACCGTATCATGGTCGATAAAACAACCGGAGGTACAGTAGACTACCCGGCGGAAAATGGTTCTGCTATGGTAAAGAATACAACAGACCGGAAAGAAACAGCCAGACCCACTACACCGTTTGTACAAAATGCTCCGAAAGAGTTAGACCCGCATCTGAACCCCAAATACAATTTTGAAAATTATTTCGAAGGTACCAGCAACAAACTGGTACGCACCGCAGGCGAAGCCGTTGCACAGAATCCGGGTAAAACAACCTTCAACCCGCTGTTCGTATTCGGCCCTTCAGGAACGGGTAAAACTCACCTGTGCCATGCTGTGGGTACGCGTATCAAAGAACTCTATCCGGAGAAAAGAGTATTGTATGTATCTTCCCACCTGTTCCGTGTACAGTTTACGGATGCAATCCGGAAGAATACTACGAACGACTTCCTTAATTTCTATCAGAATATAGATGTACTGATCCTGGACGATATCCAGGAAATGATCGGTATGGATAAAACACAGAATACATTCTTCCATATATTCAACCACCTGCACCAGTTAGGAAAGCAGCTGATACTTACTTCAGATAAAGCACCGGTAGACCTGCAGGGAATGGAAGAACGATTGATCACGCGCCTTAAATGGGGTTTAACGGCAGAATTATGCCGTCCGGATCTGGATCTGCGTAAAAAGATCCTGAAAAACAAGATCAACCACGACGGTATCACGATTCCGGACGAAGTATTTAACTTTATTGCAAACAATGTAACTGAAAATATCCGTGACCTGGAAGGTATTCTGGTATCTTTAATGGCTAATTCGGTTATCAACAACCGGGAAATTGACCTTCCGCTCACTAAACGGGTAATCAGCCAGGCTGTAAGGTTAGAGAAAAAACAGATCTCTATCCAAATGATCCAGGAGATTGTATGCAATTACTTCAATCTCGAGCAATCAGCGATCCAGACACGTTCACGCAAACGTGAAATCGTGCAGGCAAGACAGATTACTATGTATCTATCCAAAAAATATACCGACTGCTCTTTCTCTCATATCGGTAAAGTCGTAGGAAAAAAAGATCATGCGACAGTTTTACATGCCTGTAAAACAATAAAAGATCAAATAGAAACGAGTAAATCATTCCGGTCGGCAGTTGAAGAGATAGAAGGAAAACTCAAAAATTAGATCTGACTTTTTAAAGAGGTAACAAAAGGATAGCATCACACAATGTTATCCTTTTTTGTTTACATGTATTTGTAACAAATTGTCTTTTTGGGAAAACTTTAGTACATCCTGAAAAATGTTTTCTTTTCATTTTCAGCCAATTAATGTTTGTTTTTGGAAAACTTTGTTTTTTAATAGTTTTTATAAATGTTTTATTTGGGAAATAAAGCAACTATTACTAAACTTGCACCTTAATTTAAATACCTAATACAGTGGCTCAAAAAACTTACACTTTTGACGAAGCATACAAAGCTTCTTTAGACTATTTTACCGGAGATGAACTGGCGGCAAAAGTTTGGGTAAATAAGTATGCCCTTAAAGATGCTTTCGGGAACATCTACGAAAAATCTCCGGCAGATATGCATACCCGTTTAGCAAAAGAGATCGCCCGGATTGAAAACAAGTACCCGAACCCACTTTCCGAAAAAGAGTTGTACGATCTGTTTGATCATTTCAAATACATCGTACCACAGGGAAGCCCGATGACCGGTATTGGTAATGATTTTCAGATAGCCTCTCTTTCCAACTGCTTTGTAATTGGTATAGAAGGACAGGCCGATTCTTATGGTGCCATTATCCGCATTGATGAAGAACAGGTACAATTAATGAAACGCCGGGGGGGTGTAGGCCATGACCTGTCACATATCCGCCCGAAAGGTTCGCCGGTTAAAAACTCGGCCCTCACCTCTACCGGGCTGGTTCCTTTTATGGAACGTTACTCCAACTCTACCCGCGAGGTAGCGCAGGACGGTCGCCGGGGAGCCTTGATGTTAAGTGTTTCGATTAAACACCCCGATTCGGAGTCGTTTATCGATGCAAAAATGACGGAAGGAAAAGTAACCGGAGCCAATGTGTCCGTGAAAATTGACGACGAATTCATGAATGCCGTTATCAACGGTACCCCCTACAGACAACAATATCCGGTTGATTCCGATAATCCTACCACTGTAAAAGAAATCAACACGAGCGAGTTATGGAAGAAAATAATTCATAACGCATGGAAATCGGCCGAACCCGGTATGTTATTCTGGGATACAATCCTCAAAGAATCGGTTCCGGATTCGTATGCTGACCTTGGTTTCCGTACAGTTTCTACCAACCCGTGCGGTGAGATTCCTTTATGTCCGTACGATAGCTGCCGCCTGTTGGCTATTAATCTGTATTCGTATGTGGTAAATCCGTTTACCAAAGATGCTTATTTCGATTTCGATCTGTTCAAAAAACATGTAGCGCTGGCACAACGGGTCATGGATGACATTATTGATCTGGAATCGGAAAAGATCGAGAAAATACTGGAAAAAATTGATTCCGACCCGGAAACACTGGAAGTGCGCCAGACCGAACGCCACCTGTGGGAAAAGATACAAAAGAAAACCCTCCAGGGACGCCGTACAGGGGTAGGTATTACCGCTGAAGGTGATATGCTGGCCGCCCTGAATCTGAGATATGGTACCGACGAAGCCACACAATTTGCCGAAGAAGTGCAGAAAACCCTGGCGCTTGCCGCTTACCGTTCGTCTGTACTTATGGCAAAAGAACGGGGTGCATTCGAGATATACGATACCCAACGGGAAGAAAACAATCCATTTATCAACCGTCTGCGCGAAGCTGACCCGGAGTTATACGACCTCATGGTACAGTATGGACGCCGTAACATTGCCTGCTTGACAATTGCTCCAACCGGAACAACCAGTTTGATGACCCAAACTACTTCAGGGATTGAACCGGTATTTCTGCCGATATACCGCCGCCGCCGGAAAGTAAACCCGAACGACGCTTCAGCCCGGGTTGATTTCGTAGATGAAACAGGAGATGCTTTCGAAGAATACACTGTATTCCACCATAAATTTGTAACCTGGATGCAGGCAAACGGTTACCCGGTAACCAAAAAATATACACAGGAAGAGATTGACCAACTGGTGGAGAAATCGCCTTACTACAAAGCTACCTCTAACGATGTGGACTGGTTGCAGAAAGTACGCATGCAGGGACGTATCCAGAAATGGGTAGACCACTCAATCAGTGTAACAATCAATCTGCCGAATAATGTAGACGAAGAACTCGTTAATACACTTTATATCGAAGCCTGGAAAAGCGGATGCAAAGGGTGTACAGTGTATCGCGACGGCTCACGTTCAGGCGTATTGATCTCGACCGATAAAGGCAAGAAGAAAGACGATTGCAACTGTATGGAACCGCCGGTTATCGTAGCCAAACGTCCGCGCGAACTGGAAGCCGACGTTGTAAAATTCCAGAACAACCGCGAAAAGTGGATTGCATTTGTAGGTTTGCTGAATGGCCGACCCTATGAAATCTTTACCGGTTTGGCCGACGACGACGAAGGAATCATGCTACCGAAAAATGTAATGAAAGGTACGATCATCAAAAGCTATGATGAAGACGGACAGAAACATTATGATTTCCAGTTCAAAAACAAACGGGGATACAAAATGACCATTGAAGGTCTGGACGGTAAGTTCAACCCTGAATTCTGGAACTATGCCAAACTGATCTCCGGTGTACTTCGTTACGGTATGCCTATCTACCAGGTTATCAAGTTAGTACAGGGTATGGAACTAAAAGACGAATCAATCAATACCTGGAAGAACGGTGTAGAAAGAGCGTTGAAGAAATACCTGCCCAACGGTACTGAAGCCCAGGGTCAAACCTGTCCGAACTGCGGACTCGAAACCCTGATCTACCAGGAAGGCTGCCTGATCTGCAAAAACTGCGGCGCCTCCCGGTGCGGGTAAATGATTCAGTTGACAATTAAATGCTAAAATAAAATGCAGGTTTCAAACACAGAAGCCTGCATTTTTCTTTTGTTCGGGTTTGTTCGGGTTTGTTCGGGTTTGTTCGGGTTTGTTCGGGTTTGTTCGGCGTAGCGTCTTCGCTACGCCGTTGGAAAAAGTGAGGCTCTTGCCTCACATGAGCCAGGAGGCTCATAAATTTTTAGCGACGTAGCGAAGACGCCAATGCCGCAGGCTTAAGCCCAATATGCGATTATAAGCCCGAAGGGCTTGAATGTGAATAACCCTCAGTGAAGAGAGCGTAGCGAACGACTGGGGGTATGAGGGACAACCCAATACCACAACCCCGACAGTGGGTTGAATGCTACTATTCACACCTTTCGGCGTTGAGAAGAAAGTGTTGATCTCCCCCCAGTCGTTCGCTACGCTCTCTTCACTGGGGGTTATTCACATTTTACCCCATTCGGGGTAGTTTGTAATTCCCTTCGACTAACACACTATATTTTCTTAAGCCCGCGACATTGGCGTCTTCGCTACGCCGAACAAAAGAACAAAAGAGCAAAGTCTCTTTTTTTATATTTTAATGAATGAAATTAATTGTCAATTGTCAATTAATTTCTACTTTCGTGGCTGAACAATCAAATGCTAAACATGAAAATTTCTTTCCATATTAATTATCATACAGAATGGGGGCAAACAATCTGCATTATGGGGTCTATCCCTGAATTAGGGGGATGGGAACCCACTAGGGCTCCACAGATGCAATATGTAGCCGACGGCAACTGGTATTTCGAACTGGAACTACCGGACGTGTACCAGCAGATTGAATACCGTTACATGGTCCGTATGGATAACAGACCCTTCAGGAAAGAATGGACCCGGAACCATACAATTAAACTACAATCCGGTGTACCTGTTTACACAATTATTGACTACTGGCAGGATATTCCGGGCAACCTTTCATTTTATACCTCGGCCTTTACGCAAAGCGTATTTGCACATCCGGCCGCCGGCGTACAAAATAAACCGGACACAACCCATAAACTGATTTTTAAAGTATGGGCTCCCCGGGTAGAAAAAGATCAGTTTGTAGCGATCACAGGTAACCAGGATTGCCTGGGTAACTGGAATCCTGCACAATCGGTAGCTATGCAACCTACCTGTTTTTCGGAATGGGCTGTTGAACTTCCGGCAGACCAGATCCGGTATCCTTTAGAATATAAGTTCATTATCAGCAACAAGGAAAACCCTTCCGCCCCTTATTGGGAAAACGGAGAAAACCGCCGGTTAGATTTCCTTCCTTTCTACGGATATGGTGTTACACAGATTGGAGGCATGTTCTTCCGCGAATCACCGGAACCCTGGCGAAGCACCGGTACCGTAATCCCGGTATTTTCCCTGCGGTCTGAAAAGAGTTTCGGAGTAGGCGATCTGGGAGACCTGAAATTAATGGTAGACTGGGTAAAGAAAACCAACCAACGAATTATCCAGGTATTGCCGGTCAATGATACTACAATGACCGGAACCTGGCGCGATTCGTATCCCTATAGTGCAATCTCAATCTTTGCACTCCACCCGATCTACATGGATTTACGGGAAATGGGAGAATTAAAAGACCCACAACGGGCAGCCTTTTACAGGGATAAACAAGTGGAGTTAAATAGCAAACCTTCGCTGGATTATCAGGAAGTAATCCTTCATAAAACAGGGTATGCACACGAATACTTTATACAGGAAAAGGAAAACATCGGGAAAGACTCTTCATTTCTCTCGTTCACTACACGGAATCTGGTTTGGTTAGTCCCATACGCAGCTTTTTGCTACTACCGCGACTTGTATAACACATCCGATTTCAACCAATGGGGCGAACATGCCGTATACAACAAATCCCGTGTTTATCAACTATGCAGCGATAGCAGCGAGGCCTACGAACAAATCCAATTCATCTATTATCAGCAATATATACTTCATACACAATTCAAACGTATATCTCACTATGCACGCGAGAATGGGGTTATCCTGAAAGGCGACCTACCGATCGGGATCAACCGTGCCAGTGTAGAAGCCTGGACAGAACCCACTTATTTTAATATGAACGGACAGGCCGGTGCTCCGCCGGACGATTTCTCACTGACCGGACAAAACTGGGGATTCCCTACTTACAACTGGGATTTAATGGAAGAAGACGGTTTTAGCTGGTGGAAAAAACGGTTCCATACATTAGGTGACTATTTCGATTGTTTCCGGATTGATCACATCCTCGGATTTTTCCGTATCTGGGAAATCCCGTTAGAATATATACAGGGATTGTGCGGCCATTTCAATCCGGCTCTCCCCTACGCCAAAGAAGAAATAGAACAATACGGACTGCCTTTCAATAAAGAACGGTTTACGACTCCGCATATCCACCGGCAATTTATTATTGAGTTGTTTGGCGAACAGGCAGACGAAGTTATGAATAGTTTTCTGGCACAATCATCTTCCAACCATTATGTATTAAAAGATTTTTGTGATACACAGCGTAAAATAGACGCACTATTCCGGGATAAAGCCGATACCACATCGTACCGTATCCGGCAAGGATTAATGGTAATAGCCAACGAAGTACTATTTCTGCCTGACCCCTATCAGAAAGACACCTGGCATCCCCGTATCTCTGCCGGTTATTCTTATATATACAAAGAACTTTCAGACAGCGACCGTGCAGCCTTCGATCACCTTTACCGGGAATTCTACTACCACCGCCACAACGAATTCTGGAAAAAGCAGGCACTAAAACGGCTGACTCCACTATTAGAAGTAACCGACATGCTGGTTTGCGGTGAAGATCTGGGAATGATTCCCGGAACAGTTCCCGAAGTGATGAAACAGCTACAAATATTGAGCCTCGAAATCGAACGGATGCCCAAAGAGGCATACCAGGAATTCACCAATCTGTCAAAACTACCTTACTTATCAGTTTGTACTACCTCGACCCACGACATGAGCCCAATCCGTAACTGGTGGAAAGAAGACAGGAGCAAAACCCAACGTTACTACAACCATATACTGCAACAACCGGGCGAAGCTCCCGAAGAATGTACAGACGATATCGCACGGCAAATCCTGTCAAACCATTTACACTCACCATCTATGCTCACCATTATCCCTTTGCAGGACTGGATGGCTATGGATAGTAATATTAAGAATCCGGTAATAGAAGAAGAACGGATCAATATCCCGGCTAATCCGCAGCACTACTGGAAATACCGGATGCACATTACACCGGAATACCTATTAAAAGCAGATGAATTTAATGGAAAAATAATAAATCTGATAAAAGAAAGCGGAAGGAAATAAGAATAGATAAGGTAAAACAAACTCAAATAGAATTACGCATATAATAATTATAGCGATCCATAACCTCGCGCACATAATTAAACGTTTCGCGACCCCGCAGGTAACCATGTTTACAGAGCGGATCGTTATAATACTGCGGGTCGGCTTTCAGGCGGATAAATTCGGCTACATTCTCATCCCACACGTGGGGATCTTTTCCATACTTTTCTGCCAACCGCTGCGCATCATAAACATGGCCGATTCCGGCATTATAGGAAGCCAGCGTAAACTTAATCCGCTCTACCGGATCCGGAATATTTTTAAACCCTGCACCAAACCGCTTCAGGCACTCCACCCCGGTCTGTATAGAAATATCGGGATCGTCCAACTCATGCGGAGCCACCCCAAAAGCTGCGGCCGTATTAGGCATAATACCCATTAACCCTTTGGCACCTGCCCACGATACCAGGTTCAGTTTAAAATGCGATTCCTGATAAGACAGCGCTGCCAGTAACTGCCAATCCCAATCAATCTTTTTAGCATGCATCCTGAACAGATGATCATAAGGAGAAATATTTCCGTCCTGAATAACAGGCATCCCCTCTTCCCTATTATTTTTACTCAACTCAAAATACCGTTTCGTAATCGCAGTAAAACGAGCCGACGATTTCCGTTCGGCATTCCACTGGTTCACCGCTTCGGCAAGCAACGGGCAATCCTTGCGCACCAGCCACATAGAACGTTGGGGAAAACTGATCTGCAAATTGATATCAATATTCCAGAAATACGTTTTATTCAAACGGGCAATCCGGTCATCACTCACCGTATAAGGAATCTCGCCGCGCGAAACCATTTCAATCAGGTCTTCGGTAGTAACAGTATCCTTCTCAATACCTTTAATATGAATACCACCACCCAATTCGTTATCCAGATTCATAAGCCGCTGATGATACTTGGTATCCGGCTTTACATATACCTCCCGCCCGATCAGTTCGGTCACATTCGTTAAAACCGTATCTCCTCTTGCGGCGCGTTGTACCAGTACCTGTGTTGATATCTCCTCAGGCCCGCAATAAATCAGTTCCTGTTTCAGTTTATTATCTAACTGAATAGGATACGCCACAATATCCACCTCACCGTCCTGCAACATCTCTACCAGACGAATCTCATTTTCAGCAACCAGCAAATTCAATTCCACCCCCTGCGATTCCGCAAAGTCCTTAATCAGATCATACTCATATCCCATCGATTCCGACCGGTATTCAAAGTAAGAGGTAGAACTATACAACGTAACAGCCGTTAGCCGTCCCTGTTCTTTAATCTGAGGCAGATCATATACAACAGGTTGCTCCGTTTGATTCCCTTTATTACCTCCACAGGAGATAAACAGAAAGAAAAAAACCCCGTATATACTTTTTATTACATTCATTTATCCTTTAATATAATGTAAATCCTTCTACTCATTGGTCAGAGGGGATTTTCAATCCCCGACTAACGAGTATTAGGATCTCCAGATCCGACAAATAAACAATAGCGATTTAAACACCAACATAAGGAATCATTAATACGGATTACAAATCCTTATACTCCACAGGCGGGGATTACAAATCCCCTTCGACCAAAAGCCGCCAGACTCCTATTCAGCCGTCTCCGCCCCCCCTAGGGGGCCGGGGGGTCAGCAACACCGCATTCTCCACATGATGCGTATGAGGAAACATATCCACCGGTTGTACCTTCTTCACCTGGTAATATTCATCCAACAGGCTCAAATCCCTCGCCTGGGTAGCCGGGTTACAACTTACGTACACAATCCGCTGCGGAGCAGCAAACAGAATCGCTTTAATCACATCATCATGCATACCTGCGCGTGGCGGGTCAGTAATAATCACATCCGGCCGGCCGTGTTCCTCTATAAAAGAGGTATTCAGAATATCCTTCATATCTCCGGCATAGAACAATGTATTCTCTATATGATTAATCGCCGAATTTACTTTGGCATCCTCAATGGCTTCCGGCACATATTCGATACCTACTACCTGACGGGCATGACGGGAAACAAAATTGGCTATCGTTCCGGTACCTGTATAAAGATCGTACACCAGTTCGTTGCCTGTCAATCCGGCAAACTCACGGGTTATTTTATATAGATTATACGCCTGTTCACTATTAGTCTGATAGAATGATTTAGGCCCAACTTTAAATTGTAACCCTTCCATTTCCTCGATCATATGGTCTTTCCCTTTAAAAACAAGCACCTCCTGATCAGTAATGGTATCATTACATTTTTCGTTGATCACATACAATAAAGATGTAATTTCCGGGAAACTATCTGCCACATACGTTAGCAGTGCCTCTCTTTTCTCCACATCTTCCTTATAAAAAACAATAATCACCATAAGTTCACCGGTCGAAGAAGTCCGGATCATCAGCGTACGCATAAAACCGTCCTGATTCCGGAGGTCAAAAAACGGATACCCTTCGTGCGTCATACAATACTCCCGGATAGCTAACCGGATGCGATTGCTAATATCATCCTGCAACCAGCATTTGCGGATATCCAGCACTTTATCGAACATACCGGGTATATGAAACCCCAGTCCATTCATATCAGCAAAACTCTCGCCCGATTTCACCTGCTCCTCCGTAAGCCAGCGCTTATTCGAAAAAGTATATTCCAGTTTATTGCGGTAGAAAGTAGTCTTTTCCGATCCCAGAATAGGACGTATTTCTTCCATTGCCACCTTCCCAATGCGGGACAGATTATCTACAACCTGGGTATGTTTATGCTTTAATTGCTCTTCATAAGGTAAATGTTGCCATTTGCATCCGCCACAAACCCCGAAATGTTCACATACAGGAACAGTCCGGAGAGCTGAATATTCATGAAAATAGACGGCTTTCCCCTCGGCATAACTGTTCTTCTTACGGGTCAGTTGAATATCCACAATATCTCCGGGGGCAACAAAAGGTACAAATACTACTTTATCATTTACTTTCGCAATAGCCTTACCTTCAGCGGCTACGCCTGTAATTACTACCTTTTCCAACAAAGGTAACTGCTTCTTTTTCCTTGCCAATGTATTTGTGTTTAAAAATTTCGCCACGCAAATGTACATATTTACTTCATACAATTGTACAAACATGTTGTAAAACACAATAAATTATTTATTCACCCCTGGCTTAACTCTCTATAAAACATATATATTTGCAATGTCGGGTTTGCAATCCGGAAACTTGAAAGAACATTCTATAACATAAAACATAACAATTATATTATTTATGGAAAGAAAAAGAGTTTACACATTTGGAAATGGAAAAGCCGAAGGAAGAGCAGACATGAAAAATCTGCTGGGTGGTAAAGGTGCCAACCTTGCAGAAATGAACCTGATTGGGGTACCCGTACCTCCGGGATTCACGATAACCACAGAAGTTTGCTCCGAATACTACGAATTAGGAAAAGACAAAGTTGTTGAACTATTAAAGGCTGATGTAGAAAACGCCATCGCTAACATTGAACAATTGATGAATGCCAAATTCGGAGATGTGGAAAATCCGTTACTGGTTTCTGTACGTTCCGGTGCCCGGGCTTCTATGCCGGGTATGATGGACACAATCCTCAACCTCGGACTCAACGACGAAGTGGTAGAAGGAATGACCCGCAAAACAGGTAATGCACGCTTTGCCTGGGATTCTTACCGCCGCTTTGTGCAGATGTACGGAGACGTTGTACTGGGTATGAAACCCACCAACAAAGAAGACATCGATCCGTTTGAAGCAATCATCGAAGAGATAAAAGAAGAAAAGGGAGTTCACCTGGATAACGAACTGACTGTCGACGATCTGAAAGAGCTGGTTGCACGATTCAAAAAAGCAGTAAAAGAACAAACCGGACAGGATTTCCCAACCAATGCTTACGAGCAGCTATGGGGTGCTGTATGTTCCGTATTCGACTCATGGATGAACGAACGTGCTATCCTGTACCGTAAAATGGAAGGCATTCCGGCCGAATGGGGTACAGCTGTAAATGTGCAGGCCATGGTATTTGGCAACATGGGACAATCGTCTGCAACAGGTGTATGCTTCTCGCGCGATGCCGGTAACGGCGACGACCAGTTTAACGGCGAATACCTGATCAATGCACAGGGCGAAGACGTAGTAGCAGGTATCCGTACCCCGCAACAAATCACCAAAATAGGTTCGCAGGTATGGGCCGAACGTGCCGGAATACCGGAAGAAGAACGTGCTGCCAACTATCCCTCCATGGAAGAGGCCATGCCGGAAATATACAAGGAACTGGACGAAATACAGACCAAACTGGAAAACCATTACCGCGACATGCAGGATATGGAATTCACCGTACAGGAAGGCAAACTGTGGTTCCTGCAAACCCGTAGCGGAAAACGTACCGGTTCGGCTATGGTAAAAATTGCCATGGATATGCTCCGCCAGGGTATGATCGACGAAAAAACAGCACTCAATCGCATCGAGCCCAATAAACTGGATGAATTACTGCATCCCGTATTTGATAAAAAAGCGTTGAAAGATGCAAAAGTATTGACTAAAGGACTACCGGCATCACCGGGAGCAGCCACCGGACAGATCGTCTTCTTTGCCGACGATGCATCCGACTGGGCTGCCGAAGGTAAAAAAGTGGTTATGGTACGTATCGAAACATCTCCCGAAGACCTGGCAGGTATGGCAGTAGCGGAAGGTATCCTGACCGCACGCGGTGGTATGACTTCGCACGCTGCTGTAGTAGCCCGCGGTATGGGTAAATGTTGTGTATCCGGTGCAGGTGCCTTAAACATAGATTATAAAAAACGGACTGTCGAAGTGGGAGGAAAAGTATTCAACGAAGGCGACTTCCTCTCTATCAACGGTACAACCGGAGAAATATATGAAGGAAAAGTAGAAACACAGGCAGCCGAACTGGATGCCGATTTCGCCGACCTGATGGAACTGGCTGATAAATACGCACGCCTGCAGGTTCGTACCAATGCGGATACTCCACACGATGCAACAGTTGCCCGCAAATTCGGTGCTTCCGGTATCGGTCTTTGTCGTACGGAACATATGTTCTTCGAAGGAGACAAAATCAAAGCCATGCGCGAAATGATCCTGGCTGAAGATGCCGAAGGACGCAAAAAAGCACTGGAAAAAATCCTGCCTTACCAGAAAGAAGACTTCAAAGGAATCTTCAGGGCAATGGACGGATGTCCGGTAACAGTTCGTCTGCTTGATCCTCCTCTGCACGAATTCGTACCCCATGATACCAAAGGACAACGGGAAATGGCCGAAGCAATGGGTCTACCGGTAGAAGTAATCTGCCAACGCGTAGAAGCCCTTTGCGAACACAATCCGATGTTAGGACACCGGGGTTGCCGTTTAGGTAACACCTATCCCGAAATCACAGAAATGCAAACAAGAGCCATTCTGGGTGCCGCACTCGAATTGAAACAGGAAGGTATAACAGCCATTCCGGAAATCATGGTTCCGCTTACCGGTATCCTATATGAGTTCCTGGAACAGGAAAAAATTATCCGTGCTACAGCCGAAAAACTATTTGCTGAAGTAGGCGATAGTATCGAATACAAAGTAGGTACTATGATCGAAATACCACGTGCGGCGTTAACAGCCGACCGTATTGCGACCTCCGCCGAATTCTTCTCGTTTGGAACAAACGACCTCACACAGATGACATTCGGTTATTCACGCGATGATATTTCATCCTTCCTGCCGGTCTATCTGGACAAAAAGATCCTGAAATACGACCCATTCCAGGTCTTAGACCAGAATGGTGTAGGACAGTTGGTCCGTATGGCAACCGAAAAAGGCCGTGCCGTACGTCCGGATCTGAAATGCGGTATCTGTGGCGAACACGGCGGCGAACCCTCATCGGTTAAATTCTGCCACCGCGTAGGACTAAACTACGTATCCTGTTCTCCGTTCCGCGTGCCTATTGCCCGCATAGCCGCGGCACAGGCTGCTATCGAATAGAAACATATACACACATTTAATTTATAGAAACAGGAAAAGCCTCTTCCGCGATGGAAGGGGCTTTCTATTTTCATCTTGTTGCGTCGTTTCAGGACCCGGATTCAAGCAGAAAAAAATAGATTTGGTAAACTAAATTTTTTCCACTTCCGTCCTTTATTACCTTTTAGCACACTTAATTCTCCATGACTTTCTTTCTCGATTTCAATGACTTTTTACACCTACTCTCAATGACTTTTCACCCTCAATCTCCATCACTTTTTCTGACGGATATAATGACTTTTTTGCGGATTTTTTATTTAAAACGAAAACATAAAAATACTATGCTGGATTTACAGCCCAAAAACTCCACTCTATTTCTTACCCCCAGCGTTGCTCTAAGGCTTATACATATCTTTTATGTGTTTCACCCCTTATCAGGGGCGAAATAACACCAGTTGCCAAAGACTTGACCAGAGAATATTGACATTCAATTCCCTCGGGATTGTATTCTAAAAACATATGTATAAACGTTAGAGCGTTGCTGGGGACTAAGATATACTACCCTCTACAAGGGTAGAGGTGGCTTGAAACAGGCCAACCAATCCGCTCATAGATATATCAAGTTGCACTTTAAACAAAGAGGAATTATTTCTTTTCCGGAAATAGTACTTCTACCGGACATCCTATCAGTGTAGCAATCTTCTCTTTCTCAGCCAGGGAGGGTTCTACATATCCATATACCCAGCGGCGGGCTGTCATTTTGGTTTTTCCACACAAATGAGATATTTTTTCTACCAGTTCCTCTTTGGGTGCCGAAATAATAACCGGCCTCCGTTCTGCTTTTGGGAGATTAGCAAAATACTCCTTTAAAGATAAATTTTTATCATTGGGGATAATTCGTTTAACTCTTTCTTCCTTCGGTTGCATAACTATTCATTTTTTATAATTCAAGGATAAAGGGTGTGTTAAAAGTCTGCACCCGTTTCCGGTTTACCGGAAAGAACAGACCTTCTCCACACCCTTGGGTTGCAGGGGTGTTGCCTATCGTGTACCTAAGGAATTGCCATAAAAAAGAAATTCTTAACAAACTTGTTAGACCCATAGCAATCATAAATTACCGTTTGCAGCCCCAACAAACCTGTTAAGAATTTATATAAAGAAAAGCGTGGGGCTCACACTGTAAACACTGACGGTACTGCAATACCATTGAACCATACAGGTGAGTTGCCCACGCTATCTTAATGCAAAGATAGCATGAGCCGTTCACATATCGTCCGGTTCGTCAAATGGAAATTTGCAGTTTTTCAGTGTTTGATCTCTGTGGACACTATTTTATTACTGGCTTTCACCAATAATCATAGTATTGCAAAGATATGTATAAAATTTGAATTTAAAGCAAATTTTATTAAGAAATCCATACTTATAGTCTATGGATTTATATTTCTCATACTTCTACTTTCGTTTATCTATTCATTATTGAAAATGGCATATTCTGAAGAAGAAAAAAAATTCTTAAAACAAATTGGTGAACGAATACGATATTTTCGTTATAAGGTTAATTTTCTCAAGAAGAACTTGCTTCCTATTCTAATCTACATCCAACGTATGTCAGTTCAGTAGAAAGAGGCGAAAGAAACATCGCTATCATTAATTTAAATAAAATAGCTAAAGCCTTAAACATAAAACTCTCCGAATTAGTAGAACTCTAAATTTAGGATTATCGCTAATAGTTATTCCGCCCCTGATAAGGGGCAGTTTAGTTCAGCCCACGGCAGAATGAGCGCAGCGAATGGCACCGTGGGTTAGCATATACCCCATTTATTCGGGCTGAAGGCCCAGCTGAAAACAGTTCCAAATTCATTTCCGGTATCCTAATTAATTCGTACTTATAGAGTTGCCCCTTCAGGGCGCAGATCGTATCTGCTGTCTTATCCCACGGTGGCATTCGCTGCGCTCATTCTGCCGTGGGCTAAACTGCCCTTTTCAAGGGCGAACAATACACAAAAGATATGTATAAATCTTGGAGCGTTACCGGAGGATAAGGCAAGATAGGCCTATGGGCTGGAAAAAATGTGTATGGATCATTATTCAACCAAATAAATCCGGTAAAAATTTCCCGCTGGACTTTTTTTCATTTCCGCTGTATTTATTTTTCGTTTCCGCTGGACTTTTTTTCCGTTCCCGCTGGGCTTTTTTTAGCTTATTCAGCGGGTAGGTTGCAAAGAGTTAGAGTTGAATGGTCATTTTTACTTCCTGATCTCCGAATTTCCAGTCGGGGCCTTCGCGTACGAGACGTACGGCTTCATTATCAAGGCTTTCGCATAATCCTTTTACTACACGGATATCATACGGCCGGCCGGAGGGATTTACACGGAAGGATACGGTTACTTTACCTTTAGTTGCGGCGCATGCTCCCTGAATGGGGATTTGTATGTGATTGGCCAGGTAACGGATGTAAGAACCTCCATTGACAGCCGGTTCAGGTTTGCGGCCTACCCCCTGTTTTACTTCTGGGATATTGATATTCATAATATCGTACTCGCCCGTTATAATCTCCATATAAGGTTCTATATATTTTTCTCCGCCAATAGGCAGGGGGAAAGTAAACAGAGGCAGAGGTTCCGTTTGTACGGTTTGCTGATTAGTATGCACTTCTGTCAGCGCATCTTCGAATGTATAATTAGTATCAAATACATCTTCAAACAGAAGGTCGCTTTCATTGAGGCTAAAATAGATATCCGCATCATTTACAGGGCGCATAAAAAAGATAGTACCAGTTGTAAGGATAGCTACCAAAACAGCAGCCGCACTCCAAAACCGGAAGCGATCCTTACGGGCTGTGGTACGGGCAGTTACCCGGTTACGCATCTGTTCGATCCGTAGGGTGGGATCTTCCTGCAATTCCATGTATCCATCCAGAGCATCCGACAAAAAAGGATCTGTCAGTGCCTCACGTTCCAACCGGTTGGCCTCTTTGCCCCGGCGGTTTCCTTTTATGTAGTCCGGCAATTTCATGATGTACTCTTTTTTATACAGATTGCTAAATTACGTTTTCCATTTTGAATATAACTCTTCACTTTCGAAAGCAGGTAACCTGTTTTCTCTACAATCTCCACATACGACAATTCCTCCATAAAGAAGAGCGTAATACTGGTACGCTGATGCTCCGGGAGCTTTTCTATACAACGTTTCAACACAGCCATCCGCTCATCGCCGGGTTCATCGTCATTTAATAGATGCAGTACTTCACCGGATTCCATAACCTGGGTGGTAAAATCTGTAGCAACTTCCGGATTTTCTTTTCGTAGTTGTTGTAAACAGTGGTTACGGGCTACACTATACACCCAGGTTTTAAAACCACGAATCTCATAATTGGCCACCCGGGGTAACAGGTGTTCAAATATTTCCATTACGGCATCCTGCGCGTCATCCGGATCTTTCAGGTATTTCATGCATACACCAAATATCATGGGATATACCGGTTATATAGTTCACCGAAATATTCAGACTCGCCGGAACGCACATACTCAGACAACAATTCCTCGTCGGTTAGTTTAGATATGTTCTTTTTAAAAAACAGCATAATTGGTTACAAAAGTAAAAAAAGAGATACTATTTATGGAATTTGCAAAATGGATATACTCTTACTTAAAAAGAAGACAGGAAGATTCAATAATAACATATTAAAAATTATTCATATGAAAACATCTATTTCTTTAAAAGCATTGACAGGGGTTCTTATGGTAGTACTGCTGATTCCCGCACTGAATAGCTGTGGTAACAAAAACAGGGTAATTATCCCACCGGTAAATGAAACGCATGATACGGAAGATGAAATTGCAATCGTTACACTTCCGGAAGAGCCTGAGGAAATATGGATAGAGGAAGAATTCCTTTCTCCGCCGCCACCTCCGGTTCCCGTTATTGTTGAAGATTTGTATATTGTAGAGGAGGATATCCTATATGATGAGATTATTTTTTCTACTTCGGAATCTATACATCAGGCTATGGTACCGGAACCGGTAAACACAGAAGAGTATACATCTATGACCGAAAATGGGTTCCTGTTAACCAGCCGGAACCCTTTATCTACTTTTTCTATTGATGTGGATGCAGCCTCTTATAGTAATATGAGGAGGTTTATCAATATGGGCAAATCCCTCCCACGGATGCGATACGTACGGAGGAGCTGATCAACTATTTCAGTTACGACTATCCGGCTCCAACCGGGCAACATCCGGTGTATATATCTACCGAAACAGGTAGTTGCCCGTGGAACTCACAGCACCGGTTGGTTAAGATCGGGTTAAAAGCCCGTGATATACCCAAAGAAGATTTACCACCTTCCAATCTGGTATTCCTGATCGATGTATCCGGCTCCATGTCAGGTCCTACACGGCTTGACCTGGTAAAATCGTCGTTAAAGTTATTGGTAAATAACCTCCGTGAGCAGGACCGGGTAGCCATTGTTGTATATGCCAGTCAGGTAGGTGAAGTACTGGCCTCTACACCCGGAAATGAGAAAGAGAAAATAATTCGTGTTATTGATAAACTGTATGCCAGTGGCTCTACCAATGGAGGCGAAGGTATTCAGACTGCTTACCGGATTGCCGAACAAAATTTTATGAAAGAGGGGAATAACCGGATCATCCTGTGTACGGACGGCGATTTTAATGTAGGAGTTTCCTCGCCTTCTGAACTGGAAAAGCTGATCGAAGCCAAACGCAAAAGTGGTGTATTCCTGACTGTATTAGGCTATGGTATGGGTAATTACAAGGATAACCGGATGCAGGTACTGGCTGAAAAAGGGAATGGGAATCACGCCTATATCGACAACATTCAGGAAGCCAATAAAGTATTGGTGCAGGAATTCAGCGGAACACTTTATACCATAGCCAAAGATGTAAAACTACAGATTGAGTTTAATCCTGCGAAAGTACAGGGATACCGTCTGATTGGGTACGAAAGCCGCCTGTTAAAGGATGAAGATTTCAACAACGACACGAAAGATGCCGGTGAAATGGGTGCCGGCCATACGGTAACCGCGCTATATGAAGTGATTCCGGCCGGTATAGAAAGTAATATGCTGGGTAGTGTGGATCCATTAAAGTATCAAAATGAACAAAAAGAAAATATAGTTAGTATTAATCCGTCGGAAGAACTAATGACTATCAAATTACGGTACAAACAACCTGACGGGGATGTAAGCAGTAAAATGGAGGTCGCAGTAGTAGATAATCCGTCGAACACCTTATCCGCAGATTTTCATTTTGCTTCTGCTGTTGCTCTTTTCGGGCAATTATTACGGAAATCATCCTTTGTTGCCGAAGGTAGTTACAAAGATGTTCACACACTGGCTTCCACCGGAATAACCGCTCAAAATGATCCGCAGGGTTACCGGAAAGAGTTTATCAGATTGGTGGAAGTAGTTGAGGGGTTAAATTAACTTTGTTTCCGGGCTTTGACACGGGAACAATTTATGCCCATTGTTCGGTGTAGCGAGAACGCCAATGTCGCAGGCTTAAGAGAATAAAGCATTTTTGGTCGAAGGGGACCCCGATAAACCGGGATGTTCCATTTGCAATCCCCGCCTGTGGAGTATAAGGATTTGTAATCCGCTTAAAGATTCCTAACTCTCTATTTAACGGGTATTCATTTGTTTGCCGGATCACAGATCCTAATACTCATTAGTCGGGGATTACAAATGGAACATCCCGGTTTATCGGGGTCCCCTCTGACCAACAAGAAAAAATCCTTAAGCCCCATTGTTCGGCGTAGCGTCTTCGCTACGCCGTTCTTAATGGTGAGGCTCTTGCCTCACATAAAGTTGGAATTCCGGTTTTGGCACAGATTTAAATCTGCGCCAACGGATGGCCAGCGGATGCCAGCGAAAATATATCGTTCTTCTGTCTACTTTAAAAATGTATTCAGGAATAAATTCGTATTTTCGTAGTTTATTTAAACGTACGAAATATGGAATACAGAAAATTAGGCGGATCGGGATTGTATGTTCCGGCACTTTGTTTCGGCACTGTTACTTTTGGTGGTACCGACGGATTTGAAAGCTGGGGACAAACACAGGTTGACGAGGCTACACGAATGATACATCTTTGTCTGGATGCCGGGGTAAATCTGTTTGACACATCGGATGTATATTCCGAAGGGCTATCGGAAGAGATTCTTGGCAAAGCGATTAAAGGTGTACGCAACGAAGTTCTGCTCTCTACCAAAACTACTTTCAGCATTCGCCAACGGAACCGGAACGATATGGGATCGTCCCGTTTTCATATTATTAATGCCTGCGAAGCCAGTTTGCGCCGGCTGGGAACCGATCATATTGATATTTACCACATGCATGGGTTTGATGGTAACACACCTATTAAAGAAACCCTGCGTGCACTGGACGATCTGGTTACCAGTGGTAAGATAAGATACATCGCATGTTCTAATTTCTCCGGCTGGCATTTAATAAAATCGCTGTCTATCTCAGAACGCTACGGATGGAATAAATACATTGCCCAGCAGGTATATTATTCGCTGTTGAACAGGGAGTTCGAATGGGAGTTGATGCCGCTCGGTATAGACCAGCAGGTAGGTTCTATTATCTGGAGTCCACTGGCTGCCGGACGGTTAAGCGGTAAATTCCGCCGTAGTAATCCACGACCCGAAGGTACGCGTGTAGCACAGGGTGGTAGCCCCATACCGGATGATGCAATTAATAACGAACTACTATATAATATTATGGATGTGCTCGATGAAATCGCGGAAGAGACCGGACACAGTGTAGCACAATGTGCCATTAACTGGCTGTTGCAACGCCCTACGGTAAGCAGCGTTATCATCGGTGCCCGCACAGAAGAACAGTTAAAACAAAACCTGGGTACAGCCGACTGGAAACTAACACCCGAACAGGTAAAACGGTTGGATGATGTAAGTAAAACAACTCCTATTTACCCCTACTGGCATCAGGCACAGTTTCCTTATCTAAATTCGCAGATACAGTTTTAAGAAAAACCCCTCCTAACCTCCCCTAAGGGGAGGAATTGGATAAAAAATCTTTGTTTCCCGCGGAGGAGATTGTGTTTTTAATTGAGGGTAAAAGAAGTAGCAGGCAGGACAATCGAGTAGAAAGCTGAATGATAGGTTCCTACAACTCCGTATCCTCCTCTGATATTGGAATAGATACGTACCGGTTCGGAAAAGATATCACTATTGTAACTCATTTCAAGTGAGCGCAGGTACAGATACATGGATTCGGATAATGCCTGTAGTTCTATTGTTACTTCCGGTTCTTCGTCTTCATGCGAATAATAGAAAGGGTCAGCAAAATATACATTCAGGGTATATTCTTTTCCATTGAAAAGATCGTCGGGGAATATACGCATCCGGTTTGTATCATCGCCATCCTGTATTTCCTGACTCGAAAGACTACTCATTACCAGATCCTGGTCTATATAATAATCCACGTAAGCCCACCAACCCCTGTTATCAGAAAGTTTAATCAGCAAACGATAATAATTTGATACGGCGGGTTCGTCTTTGATCCGTATCAGGGTGCGTATCAAAGGGCCAGTATATTCGGAATGCTGAAACCGCTCTGTTTGAACATCCAGGATTACAGGTGGGGAAGGCATTTTTTCTTCTCCCACGGCTACCGGATGTTTATCTGTTTCTACCGAAATACGTATTACATCTCCTTCCCTGACACTTGCTTCGAATCCAAGAACGGTCTCGGTGCTATACATATATTCAAGCCAGATGTTGTTGCAGCGTTCTCCATTAATTTCTATTTTTATATCAGCATCTTCCGGTAGTTCAAAAGAGAGATCGTCATAAATCAGGGAACTTTCGGATAATGTGATAAGTGCCGTATCGCTGTCACACCCTACCAGAGTAGTTAAGACAATCTTTTTAGGAGGTTGCTTACCATCGAAATCAATTACCTTTTCGCATCCTGCGAATAAAAACAGAAGTAAACAAAAACTCACTATAGATCTGTATTGTTTCATCATGCTAAGAATTTAAAAGAAATAAGTAAATGACAGGGAAGGCATTATGGGGAAAAGTGTAACCTGCTTTAAGACCTGTTTGGGTTCATAAAAGCCCAGGTCGGTTTCCTGATTTATTATATCAGTATATAATAATAAAGGGTTTTGCCGGTTGTATGCATTGTAAATACTCAAATTTAATACTCCGTACCTGCGTGCATTCCGTTTTGTAAAATAACTGACACCCACATCCAACCGGTGAAAGGAATTCAATCTGTAATTGTTACGATGGTCAAACTGGTCAAACAATTCATATCCCGGGAAATAGACACCCGGAACCTCACCGGCTTTGATCCGTTCCAAAGGCAGGGTGATTACATTACCGGAAGAGTAAACCCAATTGGCAGAAAGATCAAATTTATTACTTAGCTGGTGGGTTACTGTGATATTGAGGTTGTGCCGCCGGTCATATTTAGCAGGAAACCATTCATGGTAATTTATCTCTTTAAATTTCCGTTCAGTCTTAGCCAGTGTATAGGCCACCCACCCGGTTGTATTTCCATATTTCTTGTGAACTGAAAATTCCACTCCATAAGCTCTCCCCTCACCTGCCTCTACTTTACTTTCCCAATTTCCGGAACCTCCTACAAAGGATGCTTCATCTTTATATTCTACCACATTGTCCATGTCTTTATAATAGGCTTCCACCGAAAACTCCAATTGATGAGGTAACTGAAAGAAAGCCCCGGCAGAAAACTGGCGCGAAGTCATTGGTGAAATTTTATCCGTAACAGGTACCCAAAGATCTGTTTGCAGAAAAAGGGTATTACTGGACAGGAGGTGGATAAACTGTTTCATGTGCGAATAACCGGCCTTAAAGGATACCGCATCAGTTAATAAATAGCGGAAAGAAAGGCGGGGATCCAATCCGTGCCAGGTTTTATTATTTACCTGGAAAAGAGAATACCGAAATCCGATGTTGACCCGTAAACGGTCTGTAATATCCCAATCGTCCTCCGCATATAAACCTACTTCATGGGTATGTATCTGGTTTCCGGCCGAACTTTTAAAAATATCTTTAGTCAAATCCTGTATTTCCGCGTTCAGTACTTCAGGTTTAAAATCATGATAAGTATAGGCTAACCCGGCCCGGATGTAATGCCCCGAAGCAGGAATATAATCCAGATCGGAAACAAGACTGTAGTCACGGATACCGGAATCATAAAAAATACGATCCATACGGGTTTCCGGATCTTCCTGCCAGTGGTAATTACTGGTATATTGTTTTTGCAGAAAGGTTTTATAATGATAATTATTGAAGGATAGTGTAGTGTTCAGAAACGCGTTTCCGGCCAATATATGGTTAAGCCGTACAGCGCCGATAGTACTACCCCACTTCCAGTCCTGATTGGTCAACACATCAAAGCTGCCTGACCATCCTTCCCGGTTTTCATATTGGGTGGTCAATTTGTCTTTTCCATTATAAAACATAAAGTACAAAGAGGTTTTATCCGTTAATTGATGATGCAGCTTTGCGTTGATATCGTAAAAAAAGAGGTTATATTTATTTTCATCTGATATAGATTCATCCGCTTCGTTGATCCATTTCGTGATCTGGTCCATAAACAGATCAATATAGGTACGCCGGACCGAAAGGGTAAAGGAGGTTTTATCTTTAATAATAGGTCCTTCAATGTTGGCTTTGGCAGCCAACATCCCGATAGTGGCCGATCCTTTGATCTGTTGTTTATTGCCGTCGTTTGTCTGAATATCAACAACCGAAGAGAGTCTTCCTCCAAAGCGTGCAGGAAAACCGGATTTATAGAACGTTACATTTTTAATCGCATCCGTATTAAAGATAGAGAGAAAGCCAAAAATATGATTGGGGTTATAAATAGGGATTCCATCCAGCGTGATCAGATTCTGGTCAGGCCCTCCTCCCCGTACGGAAATATCACTCTTCCCTTCCGAGGTGGTTTGTACACCCGGAAGAAGTTGCAGGGATTTCATCAGGTCGGTCTCTCCCAACAGGGCAGGCATACTTTTGATCTGTTCCACCGGCACATCCATTGTGCCCGGGCGGGCAGTTTTAAAAGCCGGATTCCCGGCAATCACTACCACTTCGCCCAATTCGGCAGAGGTAGGTTGCAACATAATCTGCAGGGTTGTATCCGCGTTCAGTGAAAGATGCATAACCGTAGTTTGGTACCCTATATACGAAAAAGCGATTGTTGCTTCTCCGGCAGGCAGGGCCAGACCATAAAATCCATACGAATTGGTAACAGCACCTTTCGCAAGGCCGGCTTCATAAACAGTCGCACCAATTAAACACTCTTTTGTGTGATGATCTCGTATATATCCACTTACGGTATAAGTTTGTGCCTGAATCAGTAAAGGGTAAAAAACGGTATAAAGTACTAACAGGGTTACTCTTTTCATCATTTTCTCATATTCATTCGTCTTCTCTCTCAAAGGGTAAATGTATAAATTTTTATATAAATATAAAAACGTCCCTGCTCACGCGGAGACGTTTTCTAATGATCTGTTACCTAAGTTTAATTTCCGGCACAGGGGGCACCGGTAACTTACTTCACAATGAATGCATTATTTAGAACTTGCAAAAATGATTTGGCAATCAAAAATAACCTAACGTTCTACTACCAAAAATAGATGTTATGCCGGAATTAACTCCCTCTTTTTATATCAATCTATAATTCCAAATATGATATTCTGTATCTCTATTTCATCTAGTACTTACGGAGATTAGCAAACAGGAATAAGGAGAATACAAATCTGCACGTATTTTATTTAACAATGTGACAAATTGTTCACTCATCTGTATAAAGGATTGCAAAAAATGCTTCACACAAAAAAAGCCGTCCCTATAGTAGGAACGGCTTTCGTTTATAATAGAATGAATTACAAATCAGGCTTCCGGGTCAACACCCCATTGTTGTTTTGCCAGCCGTTTGTAATTGTTGTATCTCCATTGTGCATTTTCCTGGGCAGCGGCAAACAGTTCGGCAGCTTCCTGCGGATATTGTTTCATCAGGGATGAGAAACGAACCTCTCCTTTCAGGAAGTCCTGGAATTTGCTCCAATCGGGTTCTTTGCTATCCAGACTAAACGGATTCTGTCCTTCTGCTTCCAAAGCCGGGTTATAACGCCACAAGTGCCAGTATCCACAATCTACAGCATTTTTCTGTTCTGCCTGGCTCTTACCCATACCGGAACGTAAACCGTGGTTGATACAGGGTGAGTAAGCAATGATCAGAGAAGGCCCGTCGTATGCCTCCGCTTCGCGGATTGCTTTTAGTGTTTGTGCCTGGTTTGCACCCATTGCTACCTGGGCAACATATACATATCCGTATGTGGTAGCCATCAGACCGAGGTCTTTTTTACGTACCCGTTTACCGGCAGCAGCAAATTTAGCAATAGCACCCACCGGAGTCGCTTTGGATGACTGGCCGCCTGTATTTGAATACACCTCGGTATCCAGAACCAGGATGTTTACGTTGCGCCCTGATGCGATTACATGGTCCAGACCACCGAAACCGATATCGTAAGAAGCACCGTCGCCACCAATGATCCATTGTGATTGTTTGATCAGGTATTTGCTTAGAGAAGCAATCTCTTTACAGATCGGACAGTTAGCTGCATTCGCATTCACCAACGGAGTGATCCTGGCTTCCAGTTCTACTGTTTTTTCTACATTTTCACGGTTCAGAATCCAATCCTGGAACAGCTCTTTGGAGTTAGCCGGACAATCTTTTTCGATCGCCTCTGTCATCAGTTTTACTAAACGGTCACGCATTTTTTCTACTGCCAGGGTCATACCCATACCAAATTCAGCGAAGTCTTCGAACAGGGAATTTGCCCATGCCGGACCGCGTCCTTTTTCATTCGTTGTATATGGAGTAGAAGGTACTGAGCCTGAATAGATAGACGAACATCCGGTTGCGTTAGCAATCATCTGACGGTCGCCCACCAACTGAGTGATCAGTTTTACATAGGGTGTTTCACCACAACCTGAACAAGCGCCTGAGAACTCGAACAACGGAGTTGCGAACTGCGAGTTCTTCACGTTGGCATTTATATTTACCAGATGTGCTTTACTGGTTACTTCTTCCGCGCAATATTCCCAGTTCGGAACTTGTGGAAGCTGAGAAGCCAGGTCTACCATCTTCAATGCTTTGCCCTGTTTGTTGCCCGGACATACGTCCACACAGTTACCGCAACCCAGACAGTCTAAAACAGTTACCTGTATACGGAACTTCATTCCGTCGAACTGTTTTCCGGTTGCTTTCAGCATATCATCGAAAGGAGCTTTTTCCTGTTCTGCTGCATCCAATACAAACGGACGGATAGAAGCGTGAGGACAAACATACGCACACTGGTTACACTGGATACAGTTCGAAGAGATCCACTCCGGAACATAAGCAGCAACACCCCGTTTTTCATATTTAGAAGTTCCCTGATTCCATGTACCGTCTTCACGGCCTACAAAAGTAGATACAGGTAACAGGTCGCCATCCTGTGCATTGATTACGTTTACTACATTTTTGATAAATTCCGGCTGGTTGTTTGCAGTTGCTTCTTCATCCGGCAGGTTTGCCCATTCCGGTTTTACAACAAGTTGTTTGTATTCGCCGCCACGGTCTACCGCAGCGTAGTTTTTGTTTACAATATCTTCGCCTTTCTTACCATAAGACTTCACGATGAATTTCTTCATCTCTTCGATAGCCTGTTCTACAGGAATTACCTGCGTAATACGGAAGAAAGCAGATTGGAGGATGGTGTTGGTACGGTTACCCAGACCAATTTCTTCGGCAATCTTAGTTGCGTTGATATAGTAAACAGATATATTTTTCTGTGCCAGGTAACGTTTTACTTTTACAGGCAGGTGTTTATCCAATTCCTCTTCGTTCCATACGGTGTTGAGCAGGAATGTTCCGTTTTCGCGAAGACCGCGGGTTACGTCGTACATACGCAGGTAAGCCTGCACGTGGCAAGCCACGAAGTTTGGCGTATTTACCAGATAGGTAGAACGGATCGGAGTATCACCGAAACGAAGGTGAGAACAGGTGAAACCTCCCGACTTTTTAGAGTCGTACGAGAAGTATGCCTGGCAGTATTTATCGGTATTATCACCAATGATCTTGATTGAGTTTTTGTTGGCACCTACAGTACCATCGGCACCCAAACCGTAGAACTTAGCTTCGTACATACCATCACCACCCAATGCGATCTCTTCTTTCGGAGGCAGGGAAGTGAAGTTTACATCATCTACGATACCTACTGTGAAGTGATCTTTAGGTTCCGGTAACGCCAGGTTTTCATATACACCAATCATTTGTGCCGGAGTGGTATCTTTCGAAGAAAGACCATAACGTCCGCCTACGATTAACGGAGCATTTTCTTTTCCGTAGAATACCTCTTTGACATCCAGGAATAAAGGTTCGCCGTTAGCGCCCGGTTCTTTTGTACGGTCAAGCACTGCAACCCGTTTAACTGTTTTAGGCATAACCGCAAGGAAGTGTTTCGCAGAGAACGGACGATACAGATGTACCGCAACCAAACCTACTTTTTCACCCTGTGCCGTTAAATGGTCGATAGCTTCGCGGATGGCTTCGGTAGCCGAACCCATCGCGATAATCACACGTTCCGCGTCTTCTGCTCCGTAATAGTCAAACAAACCATATTTACGTCCGGTGATAGCAGACAATTCGTTCATATATTCTTCTACGATAGCAGGTACTGCTTCATAGTATTTGTTGCACGACTCTCTGTGCTGGAAGTATACATCCGGGTTTTCGGCCATACCACGCGCAACCGGGTTTTCCGGGTTCAGGGCACGGTTACGGAATTCGGCCAGTGCTTCCTGGTCAATCAGGTGAGCTACGTCTTCATTTTCCAGCGTTTCGATTTTCTGGATTTCGTGTGAAGTACGGAATCCATCAAAGAAGTTAATAAACGGTACACGTGATTTAATAGTAGCCAGGTGAGCAACAGCTGATAAGTCCATTACTTCCTGTACAGATCCTTCGGCCAACATAGCGAAACCTGTCTGACGACAAGCCATAACGTCCTGGTGGTCTCCGAAGATAGAAAGAGCATGTGATGCTAACGCACGAGCCGAAACATGGAATACACTCGGTAATAATTCACCGGCAATTTTGTACATGTTAGGGATCATCAGCAATAATCCTTGTGAAGCCGTGCAAGTAGTAGTCAGAGCACCTGCCTGCAAAGAACCGTGAAGAGCACCTGCGGCTCCGGCTTCCGATTGCATTTCCTGTACTAAAACTGTTTCACCAAAAATGTTTTTCCGCCCGGCAGCAGCCCACTCATCCACATATTCTGCCATAGTGGACGACGGGGTAATAGGATAGATCGCAGCCACTTCACTAAACATATACGAGATATGTGCAGCAGCCTGGTTTCCATCACAGGTTAAAAATTTCTTTTCTTTCGCCATCTTCTTTTAATAATTATTTAAGTAACACATTATATCGCTTCGCTCTTTTTAGTAGTCAAGGAGTCATCAGTCGCTTTGCTCCTTAGTAGTTATCACTCCCTCTGGTCGTTAGTAGTTAAGTAGAAAGAAAAAATAAATATTCATCAATTTTCTCCTTGACTACTAAGCCACAAAGTGGCTGATAACTACTTGACTACTTAACTACTGCATGAAGCTTTGCTTCATGCCTAATACAAAAACCCAAATAGCCAAAGGGGTATCAGATTTCCTTCTCCGGTTTCTGCTTTGTCTACAGCGTACCGGATATCCGGGTTATTCCGTACCCTGAGTGATTCTTCAATTTTAAAGTTATATTTTTTATCGACCATAAAGTGGGCGTTTTTGGCTCCTACATTTAATTTATGGTCTTTATGTAACATATTATAAAAAAACGTCTCCCTTACAGATTGTATATTTACTGTTTCGGGGCGGATCGGATACATCAGGTTGGTATTATGCATATATACCTTAGCCGGTTTTTTCGGGAATGTTTCACCCTCCGTATATAGCATATTGGTTAACCGGGCATCCGTCAGATATTTGATATAGTTCATCACCGTGGCACGGCTTGTTTCTATATCTTTGCTCAACTGGCTTACATTCGGGGCACAGGGAGCACTGATCGCCAACAAATATAATAATTTGCGCATTTTCGGCAGGTAACTTTGCTCTATTTGTTTAATATAAAGTACGTCTACCTCGAGCATCATATTCATTGTTTTCAGCAGATTCTCTGAAAAGTTCCTCTTTTCCAGAAAAAAAGGATAGTATCCGTGATGCAGGTAATCCTGGAAATAGGCCATCGGTTTGATCTTTGAACAGATCGATTCGGCGATGATCTGATGATCTGCCAGAATTTCTTCAAACGAATAAACCGGGAAAGAGGTACCGGCCTGCAAATTCAGAAACTCACGGAACGAAAAGCCCCGGAGATTGTAAGAAACAACTTTACCGGACAAATCCGGGTTTTCTTCTTTCAGACGCATCACCGACGAACCGGAGAATACAATCCGGATATCCTGAAAATGATCGTAACAATAACGCAGCTCACGCGACCAGTCCGGATATTTAAATACCTGGTCAATCAATAATACTTTACCACCTTTGGCCCTGAATTCCGCAACAAAATCAATGAGTGTACGTTCCGTAAAGTAGAAATGATTCAGATTTATATATAAACATTCCCTGTTATCTTTCCCGAAAAACTCTCTGGCATACTCTAATAAAAAGGTTGTTTTGCCGACCCCTCTGAAACCTTTTATCCCGATTAACCGGTCGTTCCAATTGATTTCGTCCATTAACTGCCTTCTCACCGGAGAGCCCGTATGTTCGATCAGATAATTATGTGTTCTATAAAATGTTTCCACAATTTAGTCAGAATAGTGATTGCAAATGTAATAAAAATCTCAATATTGCAACACAGAGATAACAATTTTTATCAACAAAATACTATTTCGACTTTACAAAAACCAGATTTTATTCGTTTTATTGATAAACACCAGGCATTTTATTTATATATTTTGAACAAAGCTTATATAGCTGTCTGTTAATTGGAAATATAATTTTCTATGTTCCATTTAATGAGACAAATTATGAAAAAGTTTTTATTTATGCCGTTATTAGCGGTTTCGATGCTTTTTTCAACAAAAGCAATGGCACAGGTACAACAGGCTCCGGATTATTTAAATGACCCCCATTTAAGCGAAGGCACTAAAGCTTACCTGAAGGTTTTAAATGCGAGTAGTACCCCTGTTGAATCATTAGGTCCCCAGGGTGCCCGTGAAGTACTGATCAATGCACAGAAAAGTGTAAACGTAGATCTGTCCGGTATTGACGAATCCGAAAAGACTATCCATGTGGACGGAATGAGTATTAAACTAAACCTGGTTCGTCCGGCAGGGGTAACCGGAAAACTTCCTGTATTTATCTTCATTCATGGTGGAGGTTGGGTATTAGGAGATTATCCCACACATAAACGTCTGGTACGGGATATCGTAGTAGAGTCTGGCTATGCATGTGTGTTTGTTAATTATACCCCTTCGCCGGAAGCACGTTTCCCCGTTGCCATCAATGAAATTTATGCTGCGACAAAATGGGTAGCAGAAAACGGAGACGAGATTAATGTAGACGGCAAACGGTTGGCTGTTGTAGGTAATAGTGTGGGTGGTAATATGACCATGGCAACCAGTATGCAGGCGAAACAAAAAGGTGAACCGGAAATTAAATGCCAGATACTGATGTGGCCTGTAACCGATGCTTACATGAATTATGATTCATGGAAAGAGTATGGTGCACAACGCTTTCTTACTTCTTCGCTTATGACATGGATGTACGATAATTATATCAGTTCGCCGGCAGACCGCGACAATATTCTTCTTTCGCCCGTCCATGCAACGACAGAACAATTAAGAGGATTGCCTCCTACATTGATACAAGTTGCCGAAAATGATATTTTACGTGATGAAGGCGAGCTATTAGGACAAAAACTGGATCAAGCAGGTGTGTATGTAACTACATTGCGTTACGACGGTGTTACCCATGACTGGGGTTTACTGAACGGTTTCGCCGATCTCCCTCCTACCCGCACCCTGATTACTGTTACAGCCGCTACACTAAAGAAGCATCTGAAATAAGTAAAAGCAGAATAAAAAAGATATAGGGCACGCAATCATCCGGATGATTACGTGCCCTACTCATTTATATTTATCTGTGCTATAACAATAGATACGCTACAGAATAAATGACAGTTGTTTTGTAGCGTATTTTTCTTTTCAAACGCCCTCGATTGTTTTGTGAGAGGGGATTTGAAAAGAAAAATACTAAGGTCTGTTTATTTGATTCTTTTAATCATCTTTAGATATTGGTAATTACGTGGTATAATTTGCTCATCCGAATCCCAAAAAGATTGGGTAACCTCAGACTGTATAGGAATCTTATTTTCTAATTCTTTAAATTTCTGCCAAGGTGTTTTTCCACTCAAAGCGGAATGAGGTCTTTTTCTATTATAAAAATTCTGCCACTCAATAGCCAACTTATCTAAATCTAAAGAAGTATCGGATAGATCTAGAAGAGACCAGAACTCAACTTTATCTGTTTGCTGGGTTCGTTCTACTTTACCATTTAAATGAGGAGTTCTGGGCTTTATTGGACGAAACTTTATAAAGTGCTGATGTAGTTCTTCCTGAAAAGCATCATTAAAAAATTCTGTTCCCCAATCAGTTTGTATGCGCCAAATAGGAAAAGGGAATGTATCTAAAATTTCTCCTAAAAAATGGATAGTATTTTCTGCTTTTTTATTAGGGTATATCCGAATCACTTTCATTCTGGTACAATCATCGATAGCCGTAAACTGATAAGCTTGATTTCTAAGCTTAGTTACATCCAGTTGTACTCTTTCTCCTGGCAGTTCCTTATTATAACGGATGTAGTCTGCTTTCTTTCTTCGTTTTACTACCGGTGCAACCTGATGACGGGATAAAACCCGCCATACAGTCATTGTTGATAAAGAGATATTTTTTCGTAGCAGATAGATAGAAATTCTTTGTGCGCCCCAATTCCTATCCTTTCTTAAGTTGAGTATTAAGTCCTCTATCTCATTAGTAATCTTATTTTTTGCGAGTTTCTTAGGACGTTTCGACTTATCTGACAATCCGGATAAACCTTCTTTTTCATATCGTTTAACCCAACGATACAAAGTGGATCTGGCTATTCCACATCGCAATGCTGCTTTTGATATGGAACCTAACTTTTCATAGGTTTTAAGCCAGTTTTGCCTTGCTCTTATCTGTCTTCCCATATTTTCCATTGAGGGAAAATACAGATTAATCCTGAATTAACAAATACTATTTTTGTAGCGTATCTATTGATATGTTACAATTTATAAATACCTGGACGAAGGGGCTATATTATCCCCGACCTATGACTCTTCGGATTTGTAATCCGTTTCTTATATACTTATTACTTTTACACTATAATTAAAAGGATTAAAAATCCATAGATTAGAAACGCCGGGAATGCAAATCCCGACGTTCCAGAATTACACATTCTGTTATTTAAAAGATCGGGATTACAGTTTCTATTCTTAATATATTTGTTGATCTTCTACTTCTATACCGCATAAATATGTTATTATTCTCTGATTAAAAATACTATTTTTAGATGTTATCTCCCAGTAGCTACCATCTACTAACTCAATAAAAAATTCAATATTCTCTTTTATTTTTTTATCATCTTGAGTTTCAGATAAATTTTCTTTTAGTTTATCCCCTATCAATATGAACTCTACTAATTGTTCCAAACTATCGCATAAACTAATTAAAGTTTTATAGTTTATACTATACCCCGTAGAAGAATTATTTATAGTTTCCATTAGGTCTTTCATGTTTTGTAAACCATCAGGTAAGTTTAATTCTTCTATTTTGTTACTTACTGCATCTATCCATAATAACTTCCAATTATAATTTGCTATATCAGGAATTTGACTGATTATGTCTTTTGCTGTAATAACAAGTACTCCATTTTCAATTTTACTTAACTTTATCATATTAAATTATTTTAAAGGTTCAGGATCTCCCCATTGTCTTGAACCTCCTGTTGGATTATCTTTATATATATGTTGGTGAGGATTTGTATGATCTTTACGTCCATGATTAGTCTTATGGATGTCTCTTATTAAATTACCAGATTCATCAAATTCTCTATATACTTTGTATTCTCCTTTTCGACCTTTTCTTGTTCCCATTTGCGTATGAGCTTTACCTGCAGCTTCCGGATCAGGTATTTTATTTCCATGACTATCTACTCTTAAAGGATCATTAGCTGTTCTTGTATCTTTTTTCCCTCTTTCATATCCATCGCTCGCATTATTTGCCGTATTACCCATTAAATAAATACCACCGGCAATACTTGCCTCTGCCACTCCAATAACAGCTACACCAGTTCCTGCTATGGCAGTTCCTTCCGGTGCTCCTACTCCTGTTGCTGCGATAGTAACACCTGCTCCAACCATAGAACTCCCGCCTGTTCCCATAATGCCACCTCCTCCAATCATAGCAGCTCCTGCAGCCATAGTAGCATTATCTACACTTTTCAATGTTCGATTGTAATCCAGGGAACTCCTTGGTGTATAGCGGTCTCTCAAAGACGAAGAGTTGGGTATAATATTTGTTGTAACTCCCATTAAGAAACCAACAACAATATCTCTTCCATCTTTCCCATCCGGATCAATAAACCGTACTGGATTATTAAAAGTATAAACATAGGGCGAAATACTGTAATACTTCTCCGCCAGAGGATCCATAGAGGTGAAACTTCCTACCGTAGGGTCATACTGCCTTGCATGGTAATCGTATAGGCTTAAACCAAAGTCAGAATCCAACTCTTTGCCATTATACTTGTATGGCTGCTTCTCCTTACCGGTGCTTTCGGAAAACAACTTCCCGAAGGGATAGTAATCATTCGTCTGTACGATCTTTCCACTCTCATCTAATACGACACGGTTATTCCCCTGATGATCCCTTTCGTAGAAATAATATTTCTTCTCTTTTACATCATAATAACCGCCTTCTACTAAAACGCTTTTTAGCTGGCTGTCTTCATATACCTTATTTCCGGTATAATCCGTAACTTTACTTTTTGTCAGTTTCTTTTCATCTACACCACTTCCTATGTCAGATAAAGCCGTATGATCCGGGTTCCACATCCGTTTTACACGTAGCTTCTCACCCTGAGCACTATAGGTATATTCCACTCTGGCCTCTGCACCCGCATTTTTTACATCCACTCTCCGGGGTAAATTTAATAAATTATACGAAGTTTGCAACAGTTCATCACACATATCTTCCGTTTCTTTCCCGCTCTCCGTCTTTCCTTCGACTCCCATATCCAAAATACGGGCTAACTGGTTACCGGTATAAGTCATCGTAAAATCATTTAGCACTGCATCCGTGGGAGCACTTCCGGAAGTTCTTCCATGGCGCCGAAGTGTACGTAGGTTGCCATGTTTGTCATAGCTATAAGAAGTGTTATACCTTCCTGTTACGGACGCATCGTAAGTGGCACCCGTTAGACGCGAAAGAGGATCATACGTGTAGGTATACGTTCGTTCCTCTTCACCCGCTACCTGCCAGCTTTGAGCCGTTATGTTTCCACCATACAGCGGCTTGTTATTTTTATACGAAGTGTTGTAATAGAGTTTTTCTTTAAAAGAAGGGCTTTCAATCGAAGTCAGCCACGAGCGCACATTGTAACCATACGTTCTTTTTAATGATGCAGAACCGGCAG
>JAJQAZ010000126.1 GCA_021203545.1 Tannerellaceae bacterium
ATTAGTAATTATAGAGTTGCCCTGTCAGGGCGCAGATGTTATCTGCTGTATCAACCCATGGTGCCATTCGCTCCGCTCATTCTGCCATGGGCTGAATTAAGTTGCCCTTTTCAAGGGCGAAAAACATATATTATTTATTAACCTGATGACTATGGCATCTATCGAGACTATAGGATTAAATATTTTGTGTCTTATGTAAATAATGTGTCTGGATAATGGAAATTGCCGTGAACTATAGGGAAGGTGGCTTTTTGTTTTTTGTTAAACTTTGTCCTAACAAATGGGTTAAGACGAGTTATCCGGCGTTCAAGCAAGTTTTACTTGCAGGGGAGGGTTTGATTCTGTAAATGCGTGAATCATACATGCTGACAATCACCCATTTGCAGGACAAAGCATTAACGGGTTCTTTTTGTTCTTACCTTAAAGAGTAATACCTGTTATTATTCTTCAGCATTATAAAGATAAACGGATTGTTTTGTTTATGTTACTCTTTTCAAATAAACTTTTAGATGTATTTTATATAAACTGGACAACAACTTTTCCGGTTTCTTGTGCAGAGTGTAAATAGGCAATTCTTTGAACCTTATTTCGAAACAGAGTCTTTGTAAAGCCGGGATTTTACATATTCTCGTCTTTGCAATAAAAAACGTTTTACGATTTCCTGTGATTTACATCAGACAGATATAAGATATCAGACCTGTTAGCAATCGCTTAGTTCGCAGACTTCTCCAACAGCTTCGAACTCGATAGTAACATGGTGGATGTGCACTTCGTCGCACAACCGGCGGATCGTATGTTTTAATTCTTTCTGCTGTTCCTGTGTAAGAGCAGTGTCAATCACAACATGCAGTGTCATAATATTCTCTTCGCCGTCCAGCGTCCACAGATGGATATCGTGGAGGGATATAACATGTTTGAGTGAACGGATTCGCTCTTCCAGTTTTTCCTGTTCCACACCCTCCGGAACATGTTGTAATAATACGTGGAAGGTAGCTTTCAGGTTGCGGTAGATATTGAATAGTATCCATATACTGATACCGATAGAAAGAAGTGGGTCAAGAATAGGCAGGTAAACAAACATCATTACGATGCTAACAACCAGCACCGCAATCCACCCCAACACATCTTCCATCATATGAAGGGTAACGGCCCGTTCGTTGATACTGGTTCCTTTTTTCAGGCGGAGTACGGCAAAGCCGTTTACCGCTACTCCCAGAATAGCCAGAAGGAACATTCCCTGTGCGTTGGGTTCCTGTGGGTTAAACAGGCGTTCCACACATTCACGGATCACAAAAACAGAACCCACCAACAGGATAACGGAAATGAATATAGCTCCTAATAAAGAGAAACGTTTATATCCATAGGAATAGTTTTTATCCCGCCCTTTCTTTGAAACTTTTTGCAGATACCAGGCGATAGCCAGTGAAATAGAATCGCCGAAATCGTGCAACACATCCGATAGAATCGCTACACTATTGGTATACAGTCCTCCCATCAGCTCGATTGCCGCAAAGAGGAGATTCACAAAAAAGGCCAGCCGGATATTTCCGGTGCTGTCATTCTGATGGTGATGATGATGTGAATGTGCCATAATTAGTTTTAAAACACAAATATATGTGTTTTGGTTTGTGTAGAGAAACGGTTGGTGCAAATTACCTATTTGTAGGTACGTTTAAACAGAAAGGATTTTTTGCCAGCTTTTTAACTGTGGGATTGCTTACTGTTTAACGGTTAAATTAAGCAATATACAAACAAAAGTAAAAAATATATTTGTATTGTTTCTTTTTAGCGATTAGAAAAGTTTAGCTTTTATGAGATTAATGGAAAAATGGGAAATACTTACGGTTTCACCGGAAGTATTCCGGATAAAAGAGCCGGATTGTTACGAAAAGACTCTTTTTCCGATGAAAACGATATTTTCTTTATGTATCTGCCAAATTAACAAAGTGTTAAATGAACCTTGTGAGAATTGAATATTCTGCACCTGCGTGAGGGGAGAACATAAAAAACGGCTTCTCGTGGAGTTAACGTTTTGCGGAATGTTGGTTTTTTAGCGGATCCGGTAACAAAATGAAAGATAAAATAGAAAAGAATAGGGATCAATTTTGTAATTTGTATACCCGGATCTGTAAATGGTGATATTTTGTTAGTTCCGGAAGAGATGTTTTCAGAGAGCAACCAGCGCTAAAAAGAGGTAAAAAGTGGGCTGTATAAAAAGCACCGGCCCTTTTGGAGCAAAGCATTGATGCTTTTAGATCAAAGCACCGGTGCTTTTTGGCAAGAGGAACGGTGCTTTTTTAGCTAAAAATATATTTTTTGACCGGGAAAGATAGCCTGTTTATAACAGGTAAAAACGTTTTATATCTGTTTATATACCTATCTCTATAGGGCTGTTCCTGCTGGTTGGGTTGGTTTTGTAAAAGGGGGTGTAAGAGGAAAGTGGCAAAATCCGTCAAAAAGTAAATATTTTATTGTAAAAATGAAATATATTGTTTTTTGCATTGTTACTTTTGTAAAGTAAAATGTCTTTGAATGATATGGATGCCGAATCGAGAAAGAAAAAAAATTATAACCGTTACTCTTATAGGAACTACCGGAAATATTCTTTTATTGGTATTTAAGTTTGTAGCCGGGTTTTTGGGACGTAGTAGTGCCATGATTGCAGACGCGGTTCATTCGTTGTCTGATTTTGTAACGGACCTGGTTGTACTCCTTTTTATTAAACTTTCTGCTAAACCTATAGATGCCGATCATAAGTATGGACATGGTAAGTATGAGACGCTGGCAACTACTATTATCGGGGGAGTTCTTTTGCTGGTTGGTTTTGGCCTGCTCTGGCAGGGTGAAAGTAAGGTGTATGGGTTTTATTTTAAAGATGAGGTATTAGAGGCTCCCGGATATATTGCCCTGATAGCTGCTTTAGTTTCGATTGTGGTAAAGGAAGTGCTTTACCGGATGACACTTAAGGTGGGACGTGAATGCAATAGCCAGGCACTGATCGCTAACGGGTGGCATCACCGTTCGGATGTGTTTTCTTCGCTTGGTACTGCTATAGGAATTGGTGGAGCTATTTTGTTGGGTGATAACTGGTGGGTTCTTGATCCGGTAGCGGCTGTTATTGTGAGTTTTTTTATTATCCGTGTGGCTATTCAATTAACGGTTCCGGCATTGAATGATCTGCTGGAACGTTCGTTGCCCGAAGAGACAGAGCAGGAAATCCTTTCTGTGATAGGAGAGGTTCCGGGTATTAATAACCCCCACGACCTGCGTACCCGGCGGGTAGGAAATAGTTATGCTATTGAGGCACATGTACGGGTAGATAGAAATATGACTGTATGGGATGCGCACGAACTGACCCGGCAAATAGAGGTAAAGCTACGTGAACGTTTCGGGGAGTCCACTCATATATCCATTCATGTGGAACCATTGGGAAGCGACTGATACTGAAATCTTTTTTAGTATATTTGCAGTCAACGTTTACTAATCAATCAATTCTTACCCATGAGAACCAGCAGTATCCTACTTGCTCTTACCGCATCTGCAACACTTGCAGCACAGGAGAAACCGAATGTGATTATTGTTATGGCAGACCAGTTACGGGTAGACCTGATGCAACGCGAAGGGTATCCGCTTAATACGATGCCTTTTGCAGATAATCTGGCTTCGGCCGGAACCTGGTTTAACCGTGCCTATACAGCGGCTCCTGCCAGTGGCCCGGCCCGTGTATCCATGCTGACCGGTAGGTTTCCCAAAGCAACACATGTACGTTCCAACCATAATATACCGGATGCTTTTTATAGTAAAGATATGTTTGATGTAGCCCGTGAACAGGGATATAAGACGGCTATGATTGGTAAGAATCATTCGCATCTTACACCGGAACGGGTAGATTACTGGAGTCCGTATGACCATAACGGTCAGAATTCTGATAAGAGGAGTGAGTTAGGAAAGGCTTTTGATGAATATCTGGGCACTCTGGATATGTATCTCGATTTGAATCCGGCTCCGTTTGGAGTAGAGGCGCAGTTGCCCTACCGCATGGTGGATGATGCCTCTGAGTGGATCGGTTCTGTTGCCGGAGAACCTTTCCTGATGTGGTTTTCTATCGCGGAACCTCATAATCCCTATCAGACCTGCGAACCTTATTACTCTATGTTTCCCCCTGAAAAACTGCCTGCAATGGGTAGTACGGTTGCCGGTAGGAAGATGAAAGGAGAGGAATATGAGTTACTGGCCGAAATGATGGGGCAGGGGCATGTGGGGTATGAAGAGAATCTGCAACGGATACGGTCTGTTTATCATGGTATGATCCGGCTAATTGATGATCAGTTGGCTCGTTTGGTCAGTGAATTGAAAGAGAAAGGGGTGTATGATAATACGATTCTGATTTTTGTGGCTGATCATGGAGATTATGCCGGCGAATACGGTTTGATGAAAAAGGGGGTAGGACTGGATGATGCCATTACCCGTATCCCGATGCAGTGGACCGGTCCCGGTATACAGGTTTCCGGTGGCCCTCATAAAGCACATGTGAGTCTTATTGATATCTTCCCGACTCTGTGTGAAGTAATGGGTGCCGAGATTCCTACCGGTGTACAGGGACGTAGTTTATGGCCTATATTAACGGGAAAAGATTATCCGGAACAGGAGTTTGCAAGCATTATGACTGAAGATGGATACGGAGGTATGTATTATACGAAAGCGGATGGAACCGATTATCGTGAAGAGGGTGCCGTAGGAAAGAAAGGACTCTTTTTCGATGAATTAAATACCTGGACTCAAAGCGGTTCTATGCGTATGCTTCGGAAAGGTGACTGGAAACTGGTGTATGATATGGATGGTAACGGACAACTTTATAATCTGGCAGATGATCCTTCCGAATTGAAGAATTTGTATACCGACCCGTATTGTAAAGCTGTCTGTGATGAGTTGAAGGATGATTTACTACGTTGGGAAATTTCCACGCAGGATCATCATCCGATACCCCGCCGCCGTTACCGTTTCAAACGCAATGAACATAATTATCTTTTTAGATAAGTAAACTTGTTTTAAAACATCTGTATAAGGGTAGGTTTTATGCAGGGTTTTGAATTGAAATTTTTTTTGTAAAAACAATAATCGAAACATTTATTAGTATGGAAAAGAAGTATACGTTTGATGACGGAAATGAGGAAAATGATAAGGTGCAGGAACCGGCAATAGCATATGAGGGAATCTCTTCAGCAAAATATTCCATAAAAGAGTTACGGGCAAAGTTTGACCGTGCTGTAAAACAAGTTGAGGCTGGTGAAGTATTGACACATGAGGAAGTAAAAAACAGATATAAAAAATAAGAATGTTACTTCTTCTATGAAAATAATATGGACAATAGAAGCTGTAGAAGATTTAGATGTTATCTATAATTTCTATTTAACACATAGCCCAACTTTTGCAGAAAGTGTTTATGATAAAATAGTAAATAGTGCAGAACAATTACTTGTTTTCCCGGAAATAGCTCCTAAAGAACAATTATTGAAAGATAAACCTCAATCTCCACGTTCATTGATTGTCGTTAGGATGTTTAAGATCATTTATTATATAGAAGAACAAACCATTTATATTGCTAATGTGTGGGATTGCCGCCGGGATCCGGATTTATTAATAAAAACATTTTTTGATCGTTAAATTACTTTTTTCTCACACGGAATAATTTTTATCGAACCTGAAATTTAACAGTTTTCTACGTAAGAATTGTCACCTCATCCTTTTAATTGTCTATGTGGAATAAAAAAGTTACCTTTGTGGCAATTTTTGAGAAGATTAGAAATTAATCCCTATGAATAAGAAATTTGCTGAATATTCCAAGTTTGATCTATCTGCTGTCAATAAAGAAATATTGAAGAAATGGCAGGCAGGTGATGTCTTCCGGAAGAGTCTGGAGATCAGGGAAGGTGCGCCTTCCTTTGTGTTTTACGAGGGACCTCCCTCTGCAAACGGTATGCCGGGTATTCACCACGTGATTGCACGGTCGATCAAGGATATTTTCTGCCGTTATAAAACGATGAAGGGATACCTGGTAAAACGGAAAGCCGGATGGGATACACACGGACTGCCTGTGGAACTGGGTGTGGAGAAAGCACTGGGTATCACAAAAGAGGATATTGGCAAAAAGATTTCTGTAGCCGATTATAACGCGGCCTGCAGGAAAGATGTGATGAAATATACTAAGGAGTGGGAAGACCTGACCCAGCAAATGGGATATTGGGTGGATATGGATGACCCGTATATAACATACGATAACCGCTATATTGAGACCCTTTGGTACCTGTTGAAGGAGTTATACAAAAAAGACCTTCTTTATAAAGGATATACGATACAGCCTTATTCGCCGGCTGCCGGTACCGGATTGAGTTCGCACGAGTTGAACCAGCCGGGTACTTACAGGGATGTAAAAGATACTACCTGTACAGCACAATTCCTGATGCTGGACCCAAAACCGGAAATGAATCAGCATGGCGATCCGTTTTTCCTTGCATGGACAACTACTCCGTGGACATTGCCTTCGAATACGGCATTGTGTGTGGGTCCGAATATTACCTATGTAGCTGTACAGACGTTTAATCCTTATACCTATACACCTATAACAGCTGTTTTGGCCAAAGATTTGCTGGATTCTTACTTTAATCCGAAAGCGGCAGGCCTGGAGCTGGCCGGTTATAAACCGGGTGATAAACTGATCCCGTTTAAAGTAGTGGGAGAGTGGAAAGGTACGGAACTGGCTGGTATGCACTATGAACAACTCATCCCCTGGGTAAATCCGGGTGAAGGTGCTTTCCGGGTAATTACCGGCGATTATGTAACTACCGAAGATGGTACAGGTATTGTACATATTGCTCCTACTTTTGGTGCGGACGACGACCGGGTAGCTAAAGCAAATGGTGTGCCGCCGTTGATGTTAATAGATAAAGATGGAAACAAACGCCCTATGGTAGACCTGACGGGTAAATTCTATCTATTGGAAGATCTGGATGTGGAGTTTGTTCAGAAATATATAAATGCTGCTGATTATGATCCGTTCCAGGGACGTTTTGTGAAGAATGCCTACGATCCGGAACTGACAGATAAAGATGAAACGCTGGATGTAAGCATTGCGATCATGCTGAAAGCACAGAACCGTGCATTCCGTATCGAGAAGCATGTACATAACTATCCGCATTGCTGGCGTACCGACAAACCTGTGCTTTACTATCCGCTGGATAGCTGGTTTATCCGTACTACAGCTTATCGTGACCGCCTGATTGAATTGAATAATACAATTAACTGGAAACCACAAAGTACCGGTACCGGACGTTTTGGTAAATGGCTGGAGAATCTGCAGGACTGGAATCTGAGCCGTAGCCGTTATTGGGGTACTCCGCTGCCGATCTGGCGTACCGAAGATGGTACCGAAGAACTTTGTATCGGTTCGGTAGAAGAGTTATATAATGAAATTAATAAGTCGGTAAAAGCCGGACTGATGGAATCCAATCCATATAAAGAACTTGGATTTATTCCGGGTGAATATGCACCGGAGAATTACGGAAAGATTGATTTGCACCGTCCGTATGTGGATGATATCATTTTGGTATCAGCAACCGGGAAACCGATGAAACGGGAGACTGACCTGATCGACGTATGGTTTGATTCGGGTGCGATGCCTTATGCCCAGATACACTATCCGTTTGAGAATAAAGAGGAGTTTGACGAACGGCTGGTATTCCCTGCTGATTTTATTGCCGAAGGAGTGGACCAGACACGTGGCTGGTTCTTTACCCTGCATGCGCTGTCAACTATGGTGTTCGACAGTGTTTCGTTTAAAACCGTGATTTCGAATGGCCTGGTACTGGATAAGAACGGTAATAAAATGTCTAAACGCCTGGGTAATGCCGTTGACCCGTTTGAGACAATTGATAAACATGGTTCCGACCCGTTGCGCTGGTATATGATTACCAATGCTTCTCCGTGGGATAATATTAAATTTGATGTGGAAGGCCTCGAAGAGGTACGGCGTAAATTCTTCGGAACCCTTTATAATACATATTCATTCTTTGTATTGTATGCGAATGTGGATGGATTTGATTATTCACAGCCCGGTGTACCGGACGGGGAACGCCCGGAGATCGACCGCTGGATTCTGTCGCTGCTCAATACACTGATTAAGGATGTAGATTCGTATCTGGAAAATTATGAGCCGACCCGTGCCGGACGTGCTATTTCTGAATTTGTGAACGATAACCTCAGTAACTGGTATGTACGCCTGAACCGCCGCCGCTTTTGGGGTGGGGGGATGACAACCGATAAACTGTCGGCTTTCCAGACTCTTTATATCTGTTTGGAAACTGTAGCTAAACTGATGGCACCGATTGCTCCGTTTTATGCGGATCAACTCTTTACCGACCTGGTAAGTGCAACGGGACGTGAAAAGGCAGAGTCTGTTCACCTGACTGACTTCCCGGTGGCAGACGAAAGTCTGATAGATAAAGACCTGGAAGAACGGATGAAGATTGCGCAGGATATTTCCTCTATGATTCTGGCTTTACGTCGTAAGGTAAATATTAAGGTTCGTCAGCCGCTACAAACCATCATGGTACCGGTAGTGGATGTACGCCAGCAGGAAAATATAGAAGCTGTAAAAGGATTGATCCTGAACGAGGTGAATGTAAAAGAAATGAAGTTTGTTGATAATTCCGAAGGAATCCTGGTCAAAAGGATCAAACCGGATTTCAAGAAACTGGGGCCGCGTTTCGGTAAAATCATGAAACAACTGGCTACTGCAATCCAGCAGATGGAACAGGGTGACATCCTTGCATTCGAAACCAGGGGAAACCATACCCTGAACATTGAAGGTCAGGAAGTGGTTATCGAACTGGCAGACGTGGAAGTAATATCTGAAGATATCCCGGGATGGCTGGTTGCCAACGAAGGGCGTCTTACCGTGGCACTTGATATTACGGTGACCGGTGAACTGCGCCGTGAAGGCCTGGCACGTGAGTTGGTGAACCGTATCCAGAACCTGCGGAAGAGTAGCGGACTTGAGATTACAGATAAAATACATATTACGATTCTTTCGACTGTAGAAATGGACGAAGCGATCAATGAATACAAAGAGTATATCTCTAATCAGGTATTGGCAGAGACGATTGATATTGTGGATGCAATCAGCGATGCGACTCAACTGGATTTTGAAGACTTCGAATTATCTGTAAACATTGAGAAAGTATAAATAAATGAAAAGTGAAAAATAGTGGAGTTATTCTTTCTCTTTTTATTCTTCATTTTCATTCTTCGTTTAAATATTGTATATTTGGGAAATAACATACTCAGGTATACCGGGAGAGAACTAAAAACAATTGTAGAATTTTAAAATTTATTGAACCATGGCAGAAAAAACAAGATACTCAGATGCTGAACTCGAGGAGTTCCGCGCTATCATATTGGAGAAACTGGAAGTGGCTAAAAAAGATTATGAGTTGTTGAGAGAAGGTGTAACCAATTCGGACGGCAATGATGTATCTGATACTTCTCCGACATTTAAAGTGTTGGAAGAAGGTGCAGCCACTTTATCCAAAGAAGAAGCCGGACGGTTAGCACAGCGCCAGATGAAGTTTATGCAGAATCTGCAGGCGGCCCTGATCCGGATCGAAAATAAAACATATGGAGTTTGCCGCGAAACCGGTAAGTTGATTCCTAAAGAAAGATTGCGCGCGGTTCCTCATGCTACATTAAGTATCGAAGCAAAACAAGGAGGCGCCCGTTAAATGAAATCATCCAAAGGTTGGGGAGCAGTATTGGTTATAGTACTGCTCCTTATTCTTGACCAGGCTCTTAAAATATGGATTAAGACACATATGTCTTTGTATGAGTCTTTCCAGATTACCCCCTGGTTTCATATCTATTTTACAGAAAATCCCGGTATGGCCTTCGGGATACAGGTGATTGGTAAGCTGTTTCTATCCCTCTTCAGGATTGTGGCGGTTGTTTTTATCGGTTACTACCTTTATACGATAATCAAACGGAATTACAAATTTGGCTATATAGCCTGTATCTCCCTTATTTTTGCCGGAGCGATCGGGAACATCATCGATTCGGTATTCTATGGGGTTATTTTTGACCATAGCTACGGACAGGTGGCTACCTTTATGCCTGAAGGAGGCGGATATGCTACCTGGTTACATGGCAAGGTGGTCGATATGTTCTATTTCCCTCTTATCCAGACAACATTGCCCACTTGGATACCTTTCTGGGGAGGCGAGGAGTTTATCTTTTTCCGGCCGATCTTTAACCTGGCCGATTCGGCTATTTGTGTAGGGGTATTCGTACTATTCCTTTTCTACCGGAATACTCTCTCCAATAGCATGTCAAAAGAAGAAAAAAGGCGGATGCGGTTGAAACTGAATAAATATATCTGTTTTGCAGGAGGTATTATTCTTCTGTTTGCCTGTAGTAAAGTACCACGGGGTATTTTGTCTGAGAAGAAAATGCAGGCAGTACTTACCGATATGCAGATTGCTGAGGCAATGGTGAATATAGACTATAAGACTTATCAGGACAGCGGTTATAAAGAGTCTTTGTACGAATCGGTTTTCCGTAAACATAAGATCACACAGGAAACGTATGATAGTTCGTTGGTATGGTATGGGAAAAATCTCGATATATATATGGCTATTTACGACCGTATACGGAAAGACCTCGATCAGCGTATTACCGATCTGGGAGACATACAGGCCAGTGCCGCGCCAACTGCTAAAAATGATTCGGTAGATATCTGGCCCCGTCGGCCCTATCTGGCATTTTCGCCGGAAGCCTTTTTTAATGGGGTTGTGTTTGATATTAAGCCCGAAAGAAATTATTCCTCCGGTAGTAACTTTGTGTTAGGACTGCGTGTGTGGGGGTTGAATCCCAATATGAAGCAACGCCCTGAAATACGCCTTTCCGTTGAACAGGGAGATACGATCCTGACTGTAAATAATACCATAACAAAAGATGGTTATTATGAGACCCGCCTGCAAAGTTTACCAACCCGCCAGGTGAAACGGGTGTTCGGTTATATTCGATTGGATAATGCGGGTAATGATTACTACAAAGTATATGCGGATAGCCTGAACCTCATGCGTTACAACTACCGGGCCGATTTCTCTCTTCCGGCTGATACTACAACTGTAAATGCAACCCAGGAACCGTTATTGACCCGTTGATAACCTGTATGCGTAAAATAGCCTCTCATTATATTCTGGCAAACCGGCTGTATCGTCTTCATTATTTAAAAATAGAAGAAAATAAACAGTTTGCCGGTTTATTCCCTTTGGAGCAGGAAGAAGCCGGTGTTGAGTTTTACAATGGGTTACTATGGGTAGTATCTGCAGAGGAAACCGGAGAGAAACCCTGGGAAGAGTGGGGGAAACAATATCCTGCAACTCCTTTAGGCGAACTCTTGCAAAAGGCAGAACCGGGTCCGGAATTCAATTACGGAGACGCGATTGCCATTTATCATATCCCGGATTTATCGCTGCCTGCGTCTGAATTCAGCGCAGATAATGGCCGTAGCAACTCCCACATTCAGCGACTCAGATGATGCCTGTCCTGCGGGATAGTCCGGTATATATAGTTTATCAGAAATAAGTTTGCCTATTTCCGGGCGTATACCGTTCCCTTCATTTCCCATTACCAGTATGCCGGTAGCAGTGAGTGGCTTTTCGTACATGTCTTCGCCGTCCAGGAAGGTTCCGTATAGCGGCACTCCTGCAGTTTTTTGCTGTTGCAGCCATTCTAATAACGGGGTATAGTGTACTTTTACTTTTGTGAGTGCTCCCATTGTAGCCTGTACAGTTTTAGGGGAAAAGGTATCTACTGTATCCATGCTGCATACAATATGTGAAATGCCATACCAATCAGCCAGCCTGATAATTGTACCCAGATTTCCGGGATCCTGTATACTGTCCAGTGCCAGTATCAGTTCTTCTTTAGGATTAACCTCTTCGAGCCGGTAATCAGGTAACTTAAAAACAGCCAGTACATCCTGAGGTGTTTTCAGAAAGCTAACCTTCTGCAAGTCGTTCTCTTCTGCCTCAATTAATTCTTCAACAGCCAGATCTCCCTGTGTTGCCATCCATGAAACTTTTGCTAAAATTAGTTCACAGTCAAAACTATGCAACATATCGGCTACCAGTTTGTTTCCTTCAGCCACAAAACATCCGTATTCATTCCGGAATTTCTTTTTCTCCAGTGACCGGATATATTTTATTTTATTTTTACTGATCATTTTTTTCCTGTTAATGCCTGCTCCGGATAGACCAGAGAATATATTTAATCTTTTTAGAATTCAAAATTACAGGAAATAATTTAAATTGAACTACTTTTGTTATTTGTAATTCGAAACAAGCGATGAAGCCTGTGCGCGCAATACTCTATATAATCTGTTTATTCTCTTTACTGGTTTCCTGTACTTCTACAAAATATGTAGGGAATGGAGAATATCTGCTGGATAAAAATGTGATCCGGACAGATAATAAAGATATAAAAGCGGCTGATTTGAAATCTTACCTCCGGCAACAACCTAACTTCAGGGCTTTCGGTTTGATGAAATGGCAGTTGTATGTATATAACTGGTCGTCATCCAAACGCCCTTATACCTGGTGGAACCAGCAACTACGCCGTATTGGTGAGGCACCGGTAATTCTTGATACAATGTTGGTAGACCGTTCGGTGGAACAGCTTGAACGGGTTTTTGTTAATAAAGGATACATGGATGTAGAGGTTACCGCCTCTATTGATTCCACTCGACCCAAGAAAGCAGTCGTTACCTATAATATACAAAGTAATGAGCCTTACCGGATCAGTCATTATGACATTCATCTTTCTGATCCCCGGATTGATAGCATCGCACATATCAATTCAACCGGTCGTGTCCGTCGTACTTCTTCCCCCTTCCGTGTTAATCCGGTAGACGATTATGCTTCTGTTGTAAAAGAAGGAGACCTGTTTGACAGGGATGTGCTTGACAGGGAGCGCCAGCGTATCGCAACCATACTGCGCCGGCGTGGTTACTATGCATTCAATAAGGAATATCTGGCTTATCTGGCTGATACTACCACTCACGATCATGGAGTCGATGTAGAGATGCAATTACGTCCTTTCCGCCAGATTATGGCTGACGGTAGTATCGAAGAAACCAGCCATAAACGTTATTATATAAAAAGTGTTAGCTTATTTACCGATTATGATCCTCTACGTTTTGATGGTGAGGTGTTCACCCCAACCGATTCGGTGATGACGGGTGGACTGAAAATCGTGTATGGGCAAAGTGGGCGTATACTTCGTCCTCATGTGCTCCGGCGTAGTAACTTTATCACTCCGGGGCGTTTGTTTAACGAACGAACAGTAGATCAGACCTATTCTGCGCTGGCCTCTTTCAGGGCTTTGAGCAATGTTAATATCCGGTTTGACGAAATCATGGAGAACGATACAATGAAGCTCAATGCTTATATTCTGACTACTCCCGCTAAAGTATATGGAATTGGTTTTGATGTGGAAGGTACCAACTCTGCCGGGGATCTGGGGTTTGCAGCCAGTTCCAATTATCAGCACCGCAATCTCTTCAAGGGCTCGGAAGTCTTTTCTATCAAAGTACGTGGTGCCTATGAAGCCCTGAGTAACTCCGATGGTAGTTACTGGGAAATAGGAGGAGAAACCTCGCTTTCAATCCCTCGCTTTGTATTCCCGTTCCTGAAAGAAGACTTCCGTCGTCGTCTGTGTGCAACTACCGAATTCCGTGCCAGTTACAACCGGCAACGCCGTCCGGTCTACGACCGGGCTATCCTATCCGGAGGCTGGAACTACCTCTGGCAGGATCGCAGTAATACGCTGGCCCGTCATACCTTCAAATTGATAGATCTGGACTATCTGTTCCTACCATATGCTGATTCCACCTTTTTGTCGGAGTTGCACGAAACAACCCGTTCTTACAACTATACGAATCAGTTTATTCTGGGGATGGGATATGTATTCTCTTTCAATAGTTACAATCCACAGAACCGCCAGCGTAATACACACTCTTTCCGTGTTGCTGTCGATGTGGCGGGAAACCTGTTGTATGGGCTTTCCAAGCTTGCAGGAGCATCTAAAAACGAGGATGGCCGGTATGAACTTTTCGGCATTGGGTATTCGCAGTTTGTAAAAGGTGATTTTGATTTCAGTAAAGCCTATGTGTTGGATAACCGTAACCGTTTGGCCTATCATATAGGGGTCGGAGTAATTTATCCGTATGGCAACGCAACACGTGTACCTTTCGAACGACGATATTTCTCCGGCGGAGCCAATAGTGTGCGTGGGTGGTCTGTCCGTTCCTTAGGTCCGGGTAGTATGCATAAAGATAGTGCTAATTTCATCACACAGTCGGGCGACATCCGCTTTGATGCCAATCTGGAGTATCGCAGTAAACTATTCTGGAAGTTTGAAATGGCTGCCTTCCTCGATGCCGGAAACATTTGGACAATCCGTAACTATCACCAGGATCAACCTGATGGCAACTTCAAGTTTAATAAATTCTACAAAGAAATAGCATTCTCGTGGGGATTAGGCCTCCGGTTAGACTTCGACTTCTTCCTGATCCGTCTGGACGGAGGGATGAAAATTTATGATCCTCAGGGCGACCCAGGTAAAAAGTGGGCGTTAGTCCACGGCAAATTTACAGACAAAGTAGCTCTTCACTTCGCCGTCGGCTACCCTTTCTAACGAAAAAAGAGAAAAACTATTTGCAGGTTTCAATAAAAGCACTACCTTTGCACACGCAAAAAGGATGGTCGGGTAGCTCAGCTGGATAGAGCAACAGCCTTCTAAGCTGTGGGTCATGGGTTCGAATCCCATCCTGATCACGGAAAAGGTGGACAACACCAGACAAAATTATGACAAGAGTTTCTTAATCAATGATTTAGAAGCTTTTGTCTTTTTTTATGGACACAAAACCAGACAAAATAAAGACAAAAGATGAAGATAAATCGTTACTAAATCGTTACTACTTTTAGAATCCCAAAAATAGTAACGATTTGCATATAAGTCACTGATAATGCATTATTTGGCACTGTTGTTTTTGAAGGCTTTTCAATATAAATTAGTAAATTGTCTAACATTTAAAATGTTCATTTATGTTGAAGAAAAGTACTTTTAAAGTCTTGTTTTATCTCAAAACAAACCAGCCAAACAAAAAAGGTGAAGTCTCAATTGTGACAAGAATAACCATCGATTCACAATCTACCACTTTTAGTACAAAATTGTTTGTTCATCCTTCTGATTGGAATAAGAAGACAGGAAGAGCAGTGGTAAGTAAGAATAGAAAAAACTCTGAGACTGTATCCCGTATTAATAGATTACTGAATGATTTGGAAGTGAAAATTCAGAAACTCTATGATAAGTATTGTGATGAACAAGGCTTTGCCTTGCCCAAAGATATTAAGAATAGTATTTTAGGTAAAGAAGAAAAAAGTAATCTATCTCTTATTACTGTGAAGAATATCTGAGCCTCAAAGCCCAAAAGGTTGGTATTGGCATTGGTGATAAGGCGTTTCACAGATATGAAGTAACAAGGGACAGATTTTTTGAATTTATCAAACTCAATTATAATAAGTCAGACTTTTATCTAAAAGATTTAACTCCTGTAATTATTGATAGATTCTATATGCACTTTAGAAAGAAGTATCAAATAAACCATAATACAGCTATCAAGTATATGCAGCGGTTTGCTTCCATGATCAACTTTGCTAAAAGTCAGGGAGAATTATTTCCCGATCCTTTTGTAAATTTCCAGTTTCGGTTTGATAAAGTAGACCGGGATTTTCTGGTGTTGGAGGAAATAGAAACCCTGATGAATAAAACCTTTAAAACCAAACGGCTGGAACAGGTAAGAGATATATTTGTTTTTAGCTGCTTTACCGGTCTTGCCTATATTGATCTGGAAAGTCTCTCTATGCAGCATATTAAAATATCTTTTGATGGTACGATGTGGATTGATAAGAAACGATTTATTTTTAATTGACTATCCCTATACCCTGAAGCAATAAAACAGCCCTACTAAAAGGCTATAAAGTATCCATCTACTGTCCATGAAAACTCCCGAACAAATGGCCGGAATACTCACGAGGATTAAAAAAATACTCACGAGCGTTTGTTGCGAAACTCACGAGGATTTGTTCTGACCCCCCGAACTTTGATTGGAAGACTCACGAACTTTGTCTCCCGGTACTCACGAACAAATGAGGCTGAACTCCCCGAACTTTTGAAAAATATTCATCAGGAGTGTGATGTCTGTTTTTGTGTTTATTACGATCTGGCAGTGTTTCCGGATTTTTAAATTAAAAAATGTCCTGCTGTTGCGGCCAATGTTCCTAAAAATATGGAAAAGAAAGCGATGATAGGAACAGGCTTTTTATCTTCATGGCCTACATGTATGAGCATGGGTGTCATTAATAAAATCCCTAATACTCCTCCTTTGAGCCACCAGGGGAGAAAGGGAATATCAATTAATACGATGATTGTTGAAGTAACAAAATAGTGGATAAAGGCTGAAATGGTTGAATACCGGGGCAGCTTTTGAAGTATCATCGGGATGATGTCAATGATTCCAATGACAATTCCAATCCCCAGGGCGGTTATTAAACTGTTCATATAATTACGAAAAAATTCGTTTTACCACTTTTTCAAAATCACTGAATGTCTGATCGTCCAGCTCAAACTGTAAAATCAGTTCTTTATCCGTGCGGATCTCGTTGGCGATTTCTTCTGTTAGCAGTAAGCGGAGTTCATTCCGGTTTAGAGTGTACGAAATGGAAGAAGGTAGAGCCGTAGTACTATATTCCTGATCATCTTTTTCTATCCAAAACTCTTTGTCCTCTTCCGGAGTGCGTGAGATGGCTACATATTCGTAGGCATCGGAATATGGGAAATATAAACCATCAAAATCGTCGTCTTCGTAATCGTAGGAGTTGATCTCTACTTCAAGTGCTTTTAATATCATACATTTAAAAATTGAAAGATTAGGTTAAAGGCAAAGATAAAATATATTCTTTGTTTTTCATTCATTTACGGGTAAAGATATGCCACTATAGGAAAAGGGGCTTAATTATTTTGTGCTTTTATCATTCGTTGGATCATTTGGGCGAGGGGGATGGAACCTATTTCCAGAAGGCTGACGCGGATGAAGAGGGCTTTTAGGCCTTGCGCAGCGTACATCCGGTCGAAGCGGTAAAACCAGGTGGGGATTAAGAGGTCTGGTTTGTAATTGCGGTCTACCAGCAGGCGGATGAAATATTGGCCCCGGTAGTAAAATTCGTCTACCTGCCGGATGGCGTTCCATTCGATTTCTTCGCGTATGGTTGAGGTTTCTGTGATGCCGCGTGGGGTAAGGATGATTTTGGGTTTGCGGTCGAAGAAGGTGCCTATCCCTAAAATGAGTATGAAGATGGATAGTATGATGATGCTCCAGCCAATGACTTCTTTACCTGTGTACCGGATGAGTGAATAACCGGCTAAGGCGATTAGCAGGCTGCTTACCGTGAGGATAAGGGCTTTCTTTTTTTGATTTATAGATGACGATCCTTTCCATTTTTTCTTCTGGTTTGTTTTATTCAACATCCGGGTTCCGGGATTGGTTCATTTCTTTATATGGCCGGAGGAGGTTCCGGGTTTTCCGGATTACAGCGGTTCTGTGGAGGATTTACGCATATATTTTTTTGTGTAAGGGCATATTACAAAGCATTTTCCGCAGAGGGTTCCTTCAATGCCGGTACGTTCTTTCATTCTTTTTTTGATGACGTCCACACAGGTTCCGGTATCGAATAGTTCTTCACGTTTCATGCCTGCTTTCCATAAGGTGCCGCTAAGTGCCTGTGCCGGGCAATGGGTTTTGCATTGTTCGCATGTGCCGCATCTGGATTCGAGGATGGGGGTATTGTATGCTAAGGGGGCATCGGTGAGCAAAGTGGAAATCCGTACAGCCGAACCGTATTGCGGGGTGACAAGGAGGCAGCTTTTTCCTATCCAGCCCATTCCGGCCTGTGTGGCAACCGTTTTATATGGCAGGGGTGTGCAGCGTTGTTCATTTATTTGTGCGTACCCGGTAGTAATGGGGATAGCCTGATAGTTGTTGGCGGTAAGGAAATTTGCTCCCTGGGTAACGATTTCATTTAACCGGGTATTCAGGGAGTTGTATGTGTTCCAGTAGGAGAGGGTAGGCCCTTCCTGAATTTCCCGGATGATGTGTACCGGAATTGGTAAGGCTACACAAACGCCGTAAGGTAAGGGGCTGGAAGGGATGTTTCTCATATCTGCTACTCCTACCAAAGCGGCACCGGAAGCGTACAATAGGTTTTTAAGTTCCCTGGTCAGCATATTCATTTGTTATTTGGTTTATTTATATACAAATATATGTATAGTTTCCGGATTTATTTGAATTTGGTTGGAGGGGATGTGTTAACCCTGCCAATCAAATTCAAATATGGATGAATCTGCCGTTAGGCGTCTTCTCCTTTGGCACGGCTGATGATCCAGTTGATTCCGAACTGATCGGTAAATTCGCCATATAAATCGGCCCAGAATGTTTTTTGTAACGGAAGGGTTATTTCTCCGCCTGCCGAAAGTCCTTCAAACAGGCGTCTGACTTCCTCTTCTTCCTGAATGCTTATTGCCAGCGTTATGTTATCTCCCACATGCACGGGTTTATCCGATGTGGCATCTGCTCCCATCAGCAGGACTGAATCGCCTATCGGCAGGGCTATGTGGAGGATTTTTTCTTCATCTTCTTTTGCTAACGGGTGGTCTTTTTCCGGATTGTCTTTATGACGCATTACATATACAAATTCTCCTCCTAATACGGATTTATAGAAATTGAAGGCTTCTTCGCAGGCTCCGTTATATCTTACATACGGTTCTAATTTTCTCATTTCTTTTTTATTTAATAAGTTACAATCAAAAAAAGAACTACTATATAAGGGAAAATGTTTTATACCTTCATCTGCTACCTGTATCCGGTTTCTATAATAGATGCCCGGCTGTGTGGTTGTTACTAGTATAACGGATATAGTATATATCGTTGGGGTGATAGGTAAAGAATATATACCATGTGGTGTTTTTATTTTTTATATAAGAAGTATATAGTAAGTTTTTACCGTATTTCTCAAAATTGGCAGAGGCTTCTTTGGAGGGTTGTAGATGGATAGTAGATTGATTTATGTTTTTAGAGCAGGTTTTTGGGGGGGCAGGGTATAGGGAACGCAGATTTCGCAGAAGGCGCAGAAAAACGCAGAATAATGTTTAAGATCTTTCTGCATAAATCTGCGTTCTCTGCGTTCCCTATATCCCAAACCAATCAGATTCTATTTCTCCGGTTGGGTGGCTATCTATTCTGTGTTATAGTCTGTCGGATAGGATTTTTTTTGCTATTTTGCCGTTTACGGTTTGATTTTCGCCGAAGGCTGCTCCGCGTTCGTTGAAACGGCGTTCTATTTCGTTGATGGTGTCTGTGCCGATGTTTTCTTTGCTCAGGCGGGTGGTGAGGCCGAGGGAGCGGAAGAATTGGTCGGTTTTTGTGATGGCCTGGTTGATACGTTCGTCACGGGTTCCTCCGGTGATGCCCCATACACGTTCGCCGTATTGGATGATTTTGTCGCCTTTGCTTTCACGCAGTATGTTCATTGTGCCGGGGAGGATGATGGCGAGGGTGTGACCGTGTGAAAGGCCGTGCAGGGCCGTGAGTTCGTGCCCGATCATGTGGGTGGCCCAATCCTGGGGTATGCCGCCCAGTGCAACGAAGCCGTTGAGTCCCATGGTGGCCGATAGCATGAATTCGGCCATAAGGTCGTAGTTGTGTTTGTCTTTTTGGATGAGCGGTGCTATTTCTATGACTGTTTGAAGTATTCCTTCCGCCCAGCGGTCCATTAGCCGGGAGACGCCCGGAACGGTCAGGTATTGTTCCATGACGTGGACGAATGTGTCGGCCAGTCCGTTGGCTATTTGATTGCCGGGCAGTGTGAAGGTGGTTTCGGGGTCGAGAATTGAAAATAGGGGATAATTGGAGAAAAAGGAGAATTTTTCTTTTGTGGCTGTATTGGAGATCACTGCTCCCGCGTTCATTTCCGAGCCCGTGGCCGGGAGGGTTAGTACGGTTGCGAGAGGAACTGTGTTTGTTTCGTTTCCGGCCAGTACCAAATCCCATGCATCGCCTTCATATAGCAGGCCTGCGGAGATTAGTTTTGTTCCGTCAATGACGGAGCCGCCGCCTACGGCCAGTAGGAAGTCTATTTTTTCTTCTTTGCCTAAGGCGATTGCTTTGCGGAGGGTTTCGATGGTTGGATTGGCTTCGATGCCCCAGAATTCTACGGTGTGAAAGCCTTCGAGGGCTTTTTTTACCTGGTTGTATACGTTGTTTTTCTTTACACTGCCGCCTCCGAAGGTGACCATGATGCGTTTTCCGGCAGGTATTTCGTTGGCTAATTCTGAAATCATTCCTTTACCCATAATGAGTTTTACCGGATTCTGAAAGATAAAATTGTTCATATTTATTTTTTAAGTTGTTGTTTAGTGATGCAAATTTACTATTTGATTGGGAATTATTGTTTTTCTGAAAAGTTTTATGTTTGTTTTCTTAAACGTTACCTGTTGGTTTGGGTTATCCGGCTATGTTCCTTTTTCGCGTAATCAGTGAGGGGGGCATATCCGTATTGTTTTTTGAAGGCTGTCGAGAAGTGGGAGAGGTTTTTGAAGCCTACATTGAGATATACTTCCGAGGGTTTTTGCCCTTTGTTGATCAGGTCCATTGCTTCTTCCAGCCGTTTTTTACCAGCCACCTGCTGGGTGTTTCGTGGAAAATGCGGGCAAAGTCTTTTTTGAATGTGGAGAGGCTGCGCCCGGTGTAATGGGCAAATTCTTCGACAGACAGGTCGCATTTATAGTTGTTTATCATGAAGTCTGCCAGACCGGGTTTCCACGGTCCGGTAAAATCAAATAGTACGGCGCTAAGTTCCGGTTTTAGCTGTAAGAGGGCGAAGATGGCCTCTTTTAACTTGGTATCCATTAATTCTTTGGAGGGGTATTGTTTGGTGTTGAAATATTGTTCGAGCGATATAAATAATCCGTCGAAAAAGGGATGTTTTTCGAGCATTACGTGGTGGGCGTTTGCTATTGATTTATCACTATTGGCCGGAAGGTTTATTCCTTGTCCGGCATATATTTTTTTCAGGAACGGGGTTTTGAGTTGCAGGAACAGGCCTTTGAAACTTTCCCCGTTTTTGGACGGCTGTTTTATTTTTTTTATCAGGTGATTGCGTTTCAGGAAGAAGGAGTCTCCTTTTTTCAGTGTGACCCGTTTTTCTTTTGTGACGAGTATCATTTCCCCGGAACAGATATATACCAGTGTATGGTCGGACACCATGTCTTCGCATAGTTTTTCATTTTTTACATAGCAGCAGAAAAATGTGTCGAGGTAGTTGTATATTATTACGTCTGATTTTGTGTTCATACTTATTAAGTGGCTGATTGTTGTGTAAAGGTAATGATTGTTTTCTGAAAAGTTTGCGGTTTCTTGTTTTTTTGGTTGGAGGGGTATTTGTAATTGGGTAAGGTAGGTTTTGGATTCGCAGAGATAATATGAAAAGCCGTTCATGTGTATGTATGAACGGCTTTTCTTTTGTTATTTGGCTATTGCTTTCTTTTTCCGTAGTGCCTGTTTGGTTGCTATACTATGGTGGATAGGTTGCCTGTTGATTTTGGGTATTTCTATCCAGCCTTCCCGGATTTGTTTCCACTCTATGACAGGCAGTTTTCTGGGCGGACGTTCACCGGGTTCGCTTACTACTTGTATGGTAAGTTGCCTGTTTTGTACTGTAATTTCAATCCATTGTCCGCTGCGGAATCCGGCATCGTACATCCATTGACCTGCCAGTGTAACAGTAGGGGTATCGTACCATTCGTTTTTTTCTTTATCCCGCTTCCTGTCTTTACAACAGAGTGTCAGCAGACGGGGTTTGAAACTTGTTTTTGATTCTTTACTGGCGGTAGTTTTCGCCATTTGAAGTTTTTCTGAACTTGTTTTTTTGTTGGGCATAATAAAAAAAATTGAAGTTAATAAAAGAAAGGTGGGTCACGCCCAACGTAACCGTGCATTTCTGCAAGGACAAGTTCCGGGACTTACACCCGTATGCCCACCTCTTTACCTTTAGATGTTCTACAATAAGATTCATTTTTTATTTTAATACATGATTACTTTGGGTACTGCAAAGATAAGAAAGAATTGTAAAAATGTATATTAAAAAACATTTTATTTGTTTTGAAGGATAGGGAACGCAGATTGCGCAGAATACACAGAGAAACGCAGAAAATATTAAAAAATATTCTGCGCAAATCTGCGTCCTCTGCGCAATCTGCGTTCCCCTATACTTTAAACCCCAAAAAAACAGAAAAGCAAAAAAATCATATTCTAAAACATATATTCCACTATATAATAAAATAAATTTTTTATTATTTTTGCCATTAGAAATGAAAAATTTTAAAATAGATTTAATCAACCTCAAACTTTTACCTATATGAAAAAGAAAAGATTCATTTCACCCCTTGCACAAAAAACACAACCTGAAGACACTGATTATTTAAAGAGGAAACAGAAGAAATAATCGGAGGCTTCTACAAAGTTTACCGCACATTAGGATACGGGTTTCTGGAAAGAGTTTATCAGAATGCACTCTATTACGAACTACTCGAAAGAGGTTTTGACTGCAGTCCAATACCCCTTAAAAGTCTATTACAAAGAATATCTGGCAGGAGAATACGTTGCCGATATGATAGTCAATGACAAAATCCTGTTAGAGCTAAAAGCGTGTAGTGAAATAAACGACCACCACGAAGCCCAGCTTGTCAATTATTTAAAGGCCACCACCATAGAACTGGGTCTTTTATTAAATTTTGGCGAACGTGCACAGGTAAAACGAAAAATCCTGATGAACAAAAACAAATAAAACAGATTTAACCGGTAAGTAAGGCGGGATCGTTATTTAGGATGCTAAAAACCAGTTTTGTTTTTGTCCTATAACATATCCAGCGGCATTTTCCGGGTGGGCGACGGGAATGCGTTATCTATCCGGATCAAATCTTCTTTTGTTAGTTCGATGGTGAGGCTTTGGCAGTTTTCTTGTACGTGGTTTACGGAGGCGGCTTTGGGGATGGCGATGATGCCGGGGTTCCGTACGACCCATGCCAATGCGATTTGGGTGGACGTGGCGTTGTGCCTGCGGGCGATTTCCGTCAGGACGGGGTGTTTCGCAAGGCGACCCTGTTCGACGGGAGAGTAGGCGATGACGGGGATGTTGTGTTCGCGGCACCAGGGGATGAGGTCGTATTCTATGCCGCGGCGGGTGATGTTGTAAACTACTTCGTTGGCTGTACAGGTGTTGCCGCCGGGGATGGCATAGAATTCTTCCATGCCGTCTACATCAATGTTGCTGACACCCCATTCGTTGATTTTTCCTTCCTGTCTGAGTTGTAACATGGCTTCGACTGTTTCTTCAAAGGGGTAACGTCCCTGCCAGTGCAGGAGGTACAGGTCGAGGTGGTCTATTTGGAGCCTTTTCAGGGTGTTTTCGCAGGCTCTGAGTGTTCCCTGCCGGCTGGCGTTGGAGGGGAGGACTTTGCTGATGAGGTACACCTTGTCGCGCTGTCCCAGGATGGCCTCGCCTACTAACCGTTCGGAGCGTCCGTTGCCGTACATTTCGGCTGTATCTATGACGGTCATACCGAGGTCGATCCCGGTGCGCAGAGCTTCGAGTTCGGTTTTTCTCCGGGTGTCGTCGTCGCCCATATTCCACGTGCCTTGTCCTAAGGTGAGCACTTTCCGATTATCGCGGAAGGTATAAGTGTGTTCTTTTTTCATCTTATCTTTCGTTTTTAGTGTAAGAACAGGGATGCTTTTGTCAATGTTGCAGGTTATACTGCAAAGAATCGCTGAAAGATAAGAAATGATTCCCTGTTTAAGCGGTGGATTTTGATTTTTTAATGCCTCTTTCCCATCCTTTTCCTTTCCGGATTGTTTTTTTAAAAAACAGATTGTTATGATTTTACTGGAACCTTTTCATACGGATGCCCTGGATTTAAAAAACAGGGTAGTGATGGCGCCTATGACACGGACACGGGCGGATAATGCGGAATTGGCGGCTACCGGCCTGATTGCGGAGTATTACGGGCAACGGGCTTCGGCAGGGCTGATTATTACCGAAGGTACGCATGTGAGCCGGATGGCCAGAGGAGCGATCCGTGTGCCGGGCATTTATACCCCACAGCAGATTGAGGGCTGGAGGAAATCGACCTCCGCAGTACATGCAAAAGGGGGTAAACTATTTGCCCAGATCTGGCATGAAGGTAGATTGAGTCTTCCCGAAGTGTTGGACGGACATTTGCCGGTGGCTCCCTCGGCGATTAATCCGGGTACAAAAGTATTTTCGCCGGAGGGTGAGTTTAAGGATGCCACTACGCCCCACGCTATGACGATAGAGGAGGTGAATCAGACTGTGCAGGATTTTGCACAGGCGGCCGCCAATGCGTTGCAGGCGGGTTTTGATGGTGTGGAGATTCATGCGGCGAACGGGTATTTGTTCCACCAGTTTTTTATGAAATGTTCCAATACCCGTACGGATGAATATGGAGGGAGTATTGAGAACCGTTGCCGTTTCCTGTTTGAGGTACTGGAAGCTATCCGGGCGAAGATAGATGTAAAGAAAGTAGGCATCCGTTTATCGCCTATACTGGATAAGGCGCAGGGCATTGTGCGGGACGACGAGACGGAGGCTCTGTTTACCTATATGATAGGAAATTAAATGATTACCCACTGGCCTACGTGCATTTGTCGGGCGTTACGGGTGATACGGCGGCCGACCCGTTGAAACAGGTGTTGGATAGTGCCCGTTATTACCGGGGGATTTATAAAGGAACGCTGATGATTAATAAAGGTTTCACACGGGATACGGCGAATCAGGCGATTGAAGAGGGGATTGCAGATCTGGTTTCTTTTGGAGTTCCCTATATCGGTAATCCTGATCTGGTGGAACGGTTCGAGGCAAATGCCCCGTTGAATGAAAGCGACCGGGATACGTTTTATAGTACCGGACCGGAAGGATATACGGATTATCCGTTTTATAAAGAAGATAAAGAGTAAAACATCCGCTTTTATTCCACAATAAAAGCGGATGTTTTTACAGTGCTTTCTCTCAAATCTTTTACTTTTGTATATTCTTCGGAGGAAAAACATCTGTCTAACAGCTCTCTTGTTTCAAATTGTATGATAATTATTCTATCGGGAGCCTTATTTCCTGCAAATAAAGAGATAGTTTCGCTCCGTACTATATAAACTCCTCCATAACTTTCCACAATAGGTTTCACTTTAGCGATATACTCGTCGTATGCATCCCGTTCGTTCTTATCAGGTATCTCAATATTGACTATAAAGAATACGGCCATATTTTTGTTTATTACTTTTCAAAATGAAAAGTGATGGTTTGAATCAAATCGGGGTGCAGGGATTTACCGACCGGACAGGTGTCTGCTACCCGGCGGAGCATGGTTTTTTGTTTGTCGGAAAACTCTCCTTTGAAATAGATGTCGATTTTAATCTCTCCGATCCGTCTGGGATCGGCCGACATCACTTTCTCTGTTACCATACGGGTTCCGGCGAGGTCTAACTGATGCTCTCGTGCAAACATATCCATAATGGTCATCATACAACTACCCAATGCCGTTGCTACTAAGTCAGTAGGTGAGAAGGCTTTTTCCTTCCCGTTGCTATCAGTAAGAGCATTGGTTTGTAGTTTCGCTCCAGATTGGGTGTGTGTCGCTTCTGTTCTGAGGTTGCCTAAACAGATGGTTTCAATCGTTGCCATAATGTTGTTTTTTAGTTGATTCTCAAAGGTAGGGAAATTTATTGGGAGTTTGGGTATGAGAGGGTGTTTGGTTGGTATAACAGATTTATTTAAATAGATGTCCGGCAACATGGTTGTTGGTGATGTAGCGGATAACATAGATGTCATTTTATACCTCCTTTCCGGTATGATGAGCGATCTCTATGTGAGATTTAACCAGATGAACACATACATAAAGGATCATCCCCACCAAAAAATTCGTATTTTTGTCTTATAACAAACAAAAATCCATGAACTGGGAAAAGAAACAAATCATCCTGCCGGGCGGGGAAACGGTGACGGCGCAGGCACCGGTTGTTATTTCGGCGAGCCGGGCTACGGATATTCCGGCTTTTTATACGGATTGGCTGGTCAGCCGGATGCAGGCGGGGTATGTGAAGTGGATCAATCCTTTCAATGGGGTACCTATGTATGTCTCTTTCGACAACGCACGGCTGATTGTTTTCTGGTCGAAGAATCCGGCTTCCCTGCTAAAGCACCTGGATTTTTTTGATGAACGGATTCCCAATTATTATATCCAGTTTACCCTGAATGATTATGAAAAAGAAGGGCTGGAGCCGGGTGTGCCGCCTGTTGCGGAACGGGTGGAAACTTTTATCCGGTTGTCGGAACGGTTGGGAAAGGAAAAGGTGATCTGGCGTTTTGATCCTCTGTTACTGACGGATACGGTAGGGGTAGAGGAATTATTAGAGAAGATACGAGGAATTGGAGATCAGTTGAAAGGATATACGGAAAAGCTGGTGTTTAGTTTTGCGGATATCAATAACTACCGCAAAGTACAACAAAACCTGCGCAAACAACAGGTCGCTTACCGGGAGTTCGACGAACATACAATGGAAGAACTGGCTGCCGGCCTGCAACAATTAAACCGCGCATGGGGATTTACACTGGCTACCTGTGCGGAACGTTTTCCGCTGGACAGATTCAGAGTAGTGCCTAATAGCTGCATAGATGAAGACCTGATTATCCGTCTGTTCCACCACGACAAAAAATTGATGGACTTTCTAAAGGTAAAGGTTACATTCCCGGATCTGTTTAACCCGGTGATGAAGGTGGAAAAAGTAAGGAATAACAAAGATCGGGGACAACGTGGCTTCTGCGGTTGCATGGTGAGCAAAGACATCGGCGAATACCATACTTGTCCCCACGGATGTATTTACTGCTATGCGAACGTTTCCTCCGAAAGGGCTTTGGCCAACTGGAGGCGGCATAGAGAGAATCCTGTTTTTGAAACGATAAAGGTGGGATAGGCAAACCAAAAGTATCTTTATCCATGTTAGGTTAATCCGGCAGAATCTCGTAAGAGGTTTCCGGAAACCAGTCTTCTAATAGTTTTTCTACTTCCCATTCAATAGAGGGAGTGATGTGGTTGGATACTTTTTTGTAAATGGTCCATACACTGAATGCTTCGTCGGTTAGGCCCAGTAATGGAAAGCGGCTGAAAGGGATGAGGTCAATAGGTAAAAGCAGGTAAGCGAAAGAGAGTAAAATCAACCGTTTCTCTTTTGCCGGGGTAGTAGGGGATTTCCAAACAAAATACAGCAAGAGTAGCGGACGGGTTGTTACCCGTCCGGCTTTTTTTCCATACGCTGCAATTTTCTCCAGTAATTCTTCGCTATCTATTTTAAATACTTTCATCTCTTTAATTTTTATTGAGTAGATTATATTCTTTAAGACGCTGGAATTGTATTTTGGTTACAACTTATTGGATACTATTCAATAAATCGAGTTTACCTTCTTTAACCAGTTTGCTGATAAGTTCGCCGAAAAGGGAATTTTGCCATGCGAACCAGCTACGGGTATAGTTAGAAGCATCGTCTTTATGAAAAGATTCGTGCATGAATCCGGTTCCGGCATCAGTATCTACCAACATCTGAATGCATTCCCTGATCTCGTTATCATCCTGGCTGGTAAAGGCACGCATCATAATACTCATAGGCCATACCATATCGTATCCGCAATGGGGACCGCCTACTCCTTCTCCGGCTGTTCCACGGAAGAAATAAGGGTTATCTTCGCTCCATACAAAATTACGGGTGTTCTGATAAAGAGGGTCGTCGACATCTATGTCTCCCAGGTACGCCATAGAGAGAAGACTTGGAGCGTTGGAATCGTCCATTATATTCTGACTGCCGAAACCGTCTACTTCAAATGGAATAATGGTTCCGTATTTCGGGTGTTCATGCCTTGCATATATTTTCAATGCCTCATCTACTTCGGCTGCTAAGGCTGTACATTCACCAGCCAATTCCGGATTTTTATTTACTTCTGTCAGAATTTCAGCTGCTTTTCTTAAAGATGTTATAGCGAAATAATTCGATGGAATCAGAAACATAAATACGGTAGCATCATCCGACGGACGAAAAGCACAGGCAATCAATCCTACCGGTTTTACAGGAGGTCCCCAGCCTTCATTCAATTGTAATTCCTGGCGTAGGAACCGGTAAGGGCCTAAACCGTTTTTCCGTTGTTGTTCTCTGAACGTTTGCAATGTAAGGGTGATCGCTTTCTGCCAATCCTCTCCGAAAATAGAAGTGTCTCCCGTAGTTTTCCAATACTGGTAAGCAAGCCTTATCGGATAACAGAGGGAATCAATCTCCCATTTACGTTCGTGAAGTTCCGGCTTCATATCGGTTTTATCGCTTTGCCAGTGTAGGTTGGGATTGGGATCGTATGGATCGTTGAAGGCATTGGCATACGGATCAATGATAATACATTTAAACTGGCGCAGAATAACTCCCCGCAACATCTTTTTCAGTTCCGCGTCCTGATTGGCCAATTCAACATACGGCCACACCTGTGCACCGGAATCGCGAAGCCACATGGCATGAATATCCCCGGTGTATACAAATGTGTCGTCATCCCCTTCATCTATACGGTAATGAACCGTCGTATCCAGTGTGTTGGGATAACAGTTCTCAAACATCCAGGCCAGTTTCGGATTTTTTAATAAAGGTTTGATGCGTGCAATTTCGGCCTCTACCGCTTTGGAGGTAAACAGACGGTCAGCTACCGGTGGACGGTTGGTCTGATACATTTGCGTATTATCCTGTACCATGGTATGGTCAGGGTAAGCAACAGGAACAGGGGTTCCCGCTGTAATAGATGAAACGGGCAGGGAGCTTAATCCACAGATAGCTAACGCCACTAATTTACATAGGTCTTTCTTCATATAAAACAGTTTAAAGAATTGAGTATTATAAGATTTTTCACAACAGAGGCAAAGATAGAATATTAATCGTTAAAATTAAACTTATACCTGCTTCAAAACTTTCCCGGCCGGTATGGTGTTTTATTGGGAGAATTACTTGCATAGAATAACAGCCGGATGTACAGATATGACCGAAACCGCTTTTTTCGTTTATTTACTATCTTGTTCTTTTCCTGGATAGAGGTAACTATTTCTATATATGGACAAATGTCTGAACGTTTGTATCAGTCAGATTTCCGGATAGATCCTGACCGGAAAGGAGAACTACGTCTGGAAACAGATAATCTTAGTTTCTTCAAAAACAACGAGTTTTCAAATTATTTTATGAAAGGTTATACACTGCCGGGGTTTTGGATACAACCTAAATTTGTTTATTATCCTTTGGAAAATGTAAAACTTGAGGCCGGTATACATGCTCTTTGTTATTGGGGTGCGGATGCCTATCCGAATTCAGCTTATCAGGATATTGCCAAATGGAAAAGCGACCGTTATCAACTTGGATGTCATCTTCTACCTTATTTCCGGGCACAAATGAATTTTTCGGATAATGTAACCATTGTATTGGGTAATTTGTATGGGGGAGCTAATCACCGGATTATAGAACCGTTGTATGTTCCGGAATTAAATTTAACTGCCGACCCGGAAACCGGATTACAACTGATCTGGCAGGCTCCGGCAGTACAGTTGGATGCATGGGTGAATTGGGATAGTTTTATCTTTTACAGGGATTATCATCAGGAAGTCTTTACTGTAGGACTCTCTTCGCGTTTGCAGGTAAACCGTCCGGAATCCTCTATACATGTTTATTTCCCTATTCAGGGATTAATACAACACCGGGGCGGGGAGATGCTTGAAATAGAATCCGGTTTAGCTCAAACCTTACTAAATGGTGCGGCGGGAGTCGGTTTCGTATGGAATGCAAACCGCAAAGTTTTGAAAAATATAGAATTAGAAAGTGAGATAGCCGGTTATTATCAACATTCCGGTAGTTTATGGCATGTTGATAACGGTACTGCTTTTTACGCACGTACGGCAATTCAATTGACGGATTTCAGAATTAAAACTTCGTTTTGGAAAAGTAAAGACTTTATGTCTTTGTTTGGATACACTTTTTATGGTGCTGCTTCTTCCTGTTATGAGAATCTCACTTGCCCTTCCCACCGGTTAATACACTGGGGGGCTGAATATAGCCATACATTCGGGAAAGGATATTCAATCGGCTTCAATGTCGGCAGCGCGCCCTGTCAGCTGAATATAGCCATACATTCGGGAAAGGATATTCAATAGGAATAGATTGTGACTTTTATCATCATTTACCCACTGTTTTCCGGACAGGCGAGGGTGGGCATCTGGATAGCCAGGGGCGTATTAGTTATAGTTTTGGGGTTTACATGCGTATGAATCCCTCTTTTCTGTTGAAAAAGTTTATTCCGTAATATTACTGGTTATAACTCTTCCACTTTTCGCCGGGTGAGCCAGACACTTTTAATCAGGGAAAAGGGTAGGGGCTGGCCCGGGGAATTTTCGCTTAGAGGATGAATTGTAAATGTTTTAGATTCATCTCCCGCCTCAATAGAGGCAAAAAGGTTTCTGTTATCTTTTAGTTCAAGATAGTATATTCTACCAAATTCAAGAAACATTTTCCAATCTGTAATTTTATTAACAAATATGTAGGAGCCGGCCGGAATAACGGGTGCATAAAGATTCGTAGGGGCGAAGATAATTTTTTCGTTATCATTCAGTCCGGATACTTCCGGGTACAGCAAATCCTGTATCAAAGATTCTTCCCGGTTAGAGGTTGTATATTCAACCGGTTGCTCTTCAATAGTTGTATTGCTATCTGTAAATGTAGTATAATGTTTGGCTTTATATTTGGTATACTCCTCTCCATAGATCCACCAATAAAAATTGATCTCCTGAAAAGAATTGATAACGGCACAGAATGTGGATAGAGTGATCTTTACATTTTCATTGATCTGGTGTTGTAAGGTACGCTGGGAAATACCTGTCAACTTAGCCAGTTTATTAACGGATACGTTATGTTCCTGAAGAATTTCCCGGATACGTTTTTTTGTATCTTCCCCTATGTTCTCAAAATTAATCTGCACGTTTATTAGATTTTTATCCAAATAAGAAAAAGTTGGCTAATAATAAACCAAAATATATTAGTTTTTAAGCCTGAATTTTCTATATTTGCAATGTTTATGGTTCAATATGAAAAATGTTTAGTAGCACAAAACAGTGCAACACATCAAAATTAGAAAAATTTATGGATACGAGAATTAAAACAATCAAGAAAGTTGATGTGCAATCTACTTTGTTATCGATTCCGGTAGGTGGAGAAGTAACCATAAAGAATAAACAGGTAAAATCTTCTTCTATCCGGTCAGCAATCCGCGTATTAAACCAACGGGGATATAGATTTGAGTCGTCGGAAAAAGGATTAATTGATGAAGTCCGGATCCGCAGAATATCCTGATCCGGTGAAAGAAAAGTTTAAAAAGCCGGTTACCGGGTCTCGCTTTTACGGCAACAGATCATATAACCGGCATCTTTATCGTTCACTATTTCGAGTAGTGTCCGGTTAGTAACATTTAGCCAGTGATAACGGGAAACAGGTTGATAATGAAGATCGAAGAAACGAATGTACTCATCCATATCTTCTTCCCTGTCCGGAAAAAGATAGCCGGCATTAATGGGAGCTCCTTCTTCGTAATGGAAGGTAAGAGTCGCATCCTGCAGGCGAATCTCAATAATCTTTACTGGACTGTCTTTCCGGGATATTAGTTTTAATCCGCGATAGAAGTGGATCACTTTTTCCGGATAAACACCGGGTAGCGATTGTAAAAGCTGGATTTTTGCATCCAGTGTTGGGTTTGTTAAAAGATAGTGCATAATGGGCATAAACTAAATAAAATGGTTTATTGCCCCCGGATAAACCTTAGTACAATTATATAAAAAAAGATGTGGGGCGCTGCTCACTTTTCAAGGTAACACCCCTGCCACCCAGCAAGAAAAGCAGGCACACCCACACTCTTTTATGAGCATAGAAATGCCGGCTGTAACTTTCTTGCTTGTTTTGAAAAGGGGTGTTTTCTGAAAAGTTGTTACAGTCTATTCAATTACAATATTGTTTGGAAAACTAACAAGTCTTCCGGCTGCAAATATACAAATTTTCTTTATAGTTCAGCTAATTTCTTTAATACCTCGAGTTTCCCAAACAGAATCAGGATATCTCCCGGTTCCACGACTGTGTCGCCGGTTATCTTATCCAGTACTTTATATCCGGTCTGTTTTAGGCCCAGCAGATTTTGTTTTTCTACCGGCCGTTCAATACCGGCCAGGCGCACATTGAAATTCTCTTCGAAAAGAATAGTACTCACTTTTTGACCTGTTAGTGCATGAGGGGCTGCCATTTTATAAATATGGTGTGTATCTGCTATTTTGAACCACTCCTTAAATAATCCTCCCAGAATAGATTGGCTGGCATATACATTTGCATAATCCTGTTCAGGAGTCATTATTTCGGTAACCCCGATCGCTTTCACAACCGTTTCATGTATATCAGAGATAGAGCGTACAATCAGCTTATCTATCCGCAGACTTTTTAATGTCGCGATAGTTTGTACGGATGTACCAAAATCTTTTCCAAAACAAATAAAGGTAGCATCCATTTCATTTAACGGCAGGGTATTCAGTGCCACTTTATCGGTCGAGTCGAGGCATACAGCGCCCGATATCCGGTCTTTAACCGTTTCTACCCGGTGCATATCCTGGTCTACACCAATCACTTCGTGCCCTATTTGTGCCAGATTTACGGCAATGGCTCTGCCTAAAGTACCCAAACTGATAACAAGATATTTCATAAATGTATATTATTACATTAATATATTTTCTGAAGGATAGGTATAATGTTTCTTTATGGACTCTTTCCATAAAGAAACAAAAAAAGTCAATACACCGATACGTCCTATCAACATAGTAACAACAAGTGCTATTTTGCCGGTATCCGACAAAAGCGGTGTAGTATCCATACTCAATCCTACCGTACTTAAGGCTGATACCGATTCGAACAGCAGATTAAATAACGGAATATCCGGTTCTGTATAGCATAACAACCACCAGAGCAAACTGAGCCAAAAGAAATAGAGTATCAGCACGGTAAGTGCCCGCCGTATAGTAGAAGAGGCTATTTCCCGTCTTTTAAACTCAACACGTTCTTTATTCTGTAAAAGAGCGATAGCGGTAGCCAGTAAAACAAACACGGTTGTTATTTTTAATCCTCCGCCGGTCGACATCGGAGCTACACCTATAATCATCAGTACAAGTGTCATTACCAGCGTCGGAGAAGTCAGCATAGATGTATCCGTAGTTGTTATGCCGGCAGTACGGGGAGTAACAGCGCCCAGTAACGATTCGGTAAGTTTACCGCCAAAAGGTAAGCCTGCCAGGGAATGATTATACTCAAAGAACAAATAGAGAATACAACTACCACTTACCAGTAGTATGGTAGAGGCAATAACAATATAGGAATGTAGCTGAATAATACGGGGCTGGTAAACCATGTGCTTCTGCATACCCAACCACACCTTTATGTGATTAATAACTATATGCCGCCAATATTTGAGATAGTTAAACACAATCGGAAAACCCAGTCCTCCCAGAATAATTAATAGGGAAACCCATATATGTAAGTTATAATTATTTACCAGATAGGGGTTCGTATATCCTCCGCTAATAGTAGAAATACCGGCACTGCAAAAAGCAGTGATAGAGTGGAATACGGCAAAAAATAATTCATCTCCCGTACTCATCCCCAGTGTTCCCTTTATTTCCAGATAAATCAGATACGCACCAACCCCTTCCAATAGAAAAGTTACTAAAAGAATATTCAGGATCACCCGGAATAAACCACCGGTACGCTCTTCACTAAGCATATCTTTCAGCATCAGTTTACTACTGAAAGAAGAATTTTTCATAAACGACAGGGCTATAAAACTGGTAAAAGTCATAACCCCGATACCACCCACCTGCACCAGTGTCATAATAATCACATGCCCGGTACGGGTAAAGGTAGTGGCTATATCTACTGTGCTAAGCCCTGTAATGCAAACAGAAGTAGCTGCTGTAAACAGTGCGTCAACCAATCCGATTCCCTCCGTTGTTGCATTGGGTAATAATAGTAACCCCCAACCAATCAGAATAAAAAATATAAAACTCACCAGGAAAAGCAAAGAGGGCTTAATATAGCTTTCAATCAGAATAAAAAGTTGCCGTGAAAGATGTATCAGGCTAAGTCCTGCCAGTAAACTATAAACCAGTAACGGAGCTGTAAAAAAATCGAGATAGGGGAGGGAATTCTTAAAAGCCTCCCTGAAAAACAGTTTAGCAGATAATACCCCAAACAGTAAGAGATATAAACTAATATCCAGAAATAACATCTTCTCCTGGATAATATCCGAAAAACGGGTAATATACCGTAGAGTAATCCCGGTAAAAAATAACAAAAGTAACCAGGTACATGTATTTTGCAAAACTTCTTCCGTTTGCACAGGCAGGGAAAAGCCAAATTGATAGATCAATAGAAACAGCGAACCAAGAGAGGCAAGCAATATCAACCCTTCGCCGGAAAAAAGAAAAAATCTTTTCACTTTATTCCAGTGCATTCGTATGTGAAATAAGAGCTGTTTCATGCCGGTTCATATTGTAAAGTTCCGGAAACAAATGTAAGATAAAAATCAGTTTGAAAAAGAATCAGTAAAAAGAAACGGCCAAAAACCGTATAAATAGTTATTGTATAATTTACATAAATAAAATATGTTGTTATTGTAGTATGTATGATATTTAACTTGCAAATATAAAGATATTTATAATGTTTTAAAATATAGATTTTTTATTTGGTTAATTAAAATATTGCTTTATATTTGCATCCAAATCTTTTATATGCCATGCAAAAAACAAACGATTCAAAGGAAATGCTTTACCCCCCCATGTTTCGGTAGACTGTGTACTGCTGGGAATTGATAAAGATGAACTGTGTGTCTTATTGACCGAATGGGTGAATGCAGGTACTGATAAAACCGAATATAAATTGCCGGGTAGCCTGATCTATGAAACCGAAGATCTGGACGACGCGGCTTTCAGGATACTGAACGAAACAACCGGTCTGAAGCGGGTTCCGCTGAAACAATTCCGCTGTTTTGGCTCGCCTGACCGTACCGGCAATAAAGAAGATGTAATGTGGCTCGAGAATGCTTCAAAGTTAAAAATAAAACGACTGGTTACAGTTGCCTATCTGGCACTTTGCAAGATCAGGGGAAAAATGAAAACTTCTGAAAACAACGACACTTTCATCTGGGCTCCGGTTAATCATCTGCCCCGGTTACCTTTTGACCACCCACAGATCGTACAGGAGGCCATAAAAGAAATCCGCCGCTGGATAGAAAGCGAGCCGGCCATTATTTTTAATTATCTGCCGAATAAATTTACAGCCTATCAGTTGCGCCGTACATACGAAATCATTTACCAGAAAAGTTATGATGTACGCAACTTTCATAAAAAATGAACTCGCTGGAATATGTTGTTCCAACCGACGAAATGGAGAAAGGAGTAGCGCACCGTTCGGCAAGGTATTACAAGTTCGATAAAGTGAAATATAACAAACAACGTTCGAAAATTGATAACGATTAAAAGATAAAAACTATGTATTTATTAGGATGTGATATAGGAAGTTCTTCCGTAAAAGCTTCTATTGTAGACAGCCAGACAGGACTGACTACCGGGGCGGATTTTTATCCGCGCGAAGAAGCACCCATCAATGCACTACGTCCCGGTTGGGCGGAACAGAATCCGGACGATTGGTGGACGTACCTGAAAAATGCGATCCGGGGAGCTGTAGTCAATGCCGGCATTGATCCGTTGGAAATCGCTGCGATTGGTATTTCTTACCAAATGCATGGACTGGTTGTGATAGATAAAAACCAGAAAGTCTTACGCCCCTCTATTATCTGGTGCGACAGCCGTTCAGTAGTATATGGCGACCGGGCATTCCGTACGATAGGAGAGAAGAAATGCCTTTCCCACCTGTTAAATTCGCCCGGCAATTTTACCGCTGCCAAGCTGGCCTGGATAAAAGAATATGAGCCTCACCTGTATGACTCGGTCGATAAGTTCATGCTGCCGGGAGATTTCATAGCCATGCGTATGACGGGAGAAGTGGTTACCACAATTTCCGGGTTGTCCGAAGGTATTTTCTGGGATTTTGTGAAAAATAAAGTATCGGATGATATTATGAACTACTTCGGATTTGACGGTTCGCTGATTCCGGAGATCCGTCCTACCTTCGCATTACAGGGCGAACTGCTTGGATCGGTAGCAGCCGAACTGGGGTTACGTAAAGGTACTCCTGTTACATACCGGGCCGGCGATCAACCTAATAACGCCCTGTCACTGAATGTGCTGAATCCCGGCGAGATTGCCGCTACCGGAGGAACATCGGGTGTGGTATATGGAATCAACGACAAGGTAACGTATGATAAACAATCGCGTGTAAATACATTTGCCCACGTAAACCATACGCCGGAAAGGAACCGCCTCGGGGTGTTACTGTGTATCAACGGAGTCGGTATACTCAACTCGTGGGTGAAAAAGAATGTCGCTCCCGAAGGGATCAGTTATAACCAGATGAACGAAGTTGCACAAACTGTACCTATTGGTTCGGAGGGACTTTCTATCATCCCGTTTGGTAACGGTGCGGAGCGTGTGCTGCAAAACAAAGAGGTAGACTGTTCGATACAGGGACTCAACTTTAATATACATAATAAAAACCATGTGATCCGTGCGGCTCAGGAAGGAATTGTTTTCTCCTTTAAATATGGTATGGAGATCATGAATACTATGGGACTTGATATACAGGTGATCCGCGCCGGTAAAACCAACATGTTTCTTAGTCCTGTATTTACCGAAGCCCTGGCCGGTGTAACCGGTTCGGTCATTGAACTGTATGATACCAATGGTGCAGTCGGTGCGGCCAAAGGCGCAGGCATAGGAGCCGGAATTTATAACTCGGCAGAAGAAGCATTCAGTTCTTTAAAGAAACTGGAAGTAATAGAGCCCGACGGTCTGAAAGCAGATAAATACTGTGGCGCTTTTGATATCTGGAAAGACAGACTGGAAGAAATATTAAAATAAAGACAGTAGTAGTAGAAGAAAACAATATGTTTAGTAAAAAATTAAAAAGTAAAAACAATGAATTATTTTAAAGGAGAAAAAGAATTTTTCCCGGGCATAGGAAAAATAGAATTTGAAGGACGTGAATCAAAAAATCCAATGGCCTTCCATTGGTATGACGAAAATAAAGTAGTAATGGGTAAAACCCTGAAAGATCACTTGCGCTTCGCAATGGCCTACTGGCATACACTTTGCGCCGAAGGCGGCGATCCGTTTGGCGGGGGTACCAAAACATTCCCCTGGAATGATAGTGCGGATGCTGTAACCCGTGCTAAAATGAAAATGGATGCGGCATTCGAATTCCTGACTAAATGTAATATACCTTACTATTGTTTCCACGATGTGGACCTGGTAGACGAAGCTCCCTCATTACTGGAATTTGAAAACCGTCTGCAAACCATCGTGGAATATGCCAAACAATTGCAGGGCGAAACCGGTAAAAAACTACTTTGGGGTACAGCCAATGTATTCAGCAACAAACGGTATATGAATGGCGCGGCTACCAACCCTGATTTCCAGTCGGTCGCGTATGCAGGTACACAGATCAAAAATGCCATTGATGCAACCATTGCGCTGGGTGGTGAAAACTATGTATTCTGGGGTGGCCGCGAAGGCTATATGAGCCTGCTCAATACCGATATGAAACGGGAAAAAGAGCATTTGGCACAAATGCTGACTATGGCACGCGATTATGCCCGTAAGAATGGTTTCCAAGGAACCTTCCTGATCGAGCCCAAACCTATGGAGCCTACAAAACACCAGTATGATGTAGATGCGGAAACTGTAATCGGATTCCTGCGCCACTATGGTCTGGATAAAGACTTCGCCCTGAATATAGAGGTAAACCATGCAACCCTTGCCGGTCATACCTTCGAGCACGAATTGCAGGCTGCGGCTGATGCCGGTATGTTGGCAAGTATTGATGCTAACCGGGGTGATTATCAGAATGGATGGGATACCGACCAGTTCCCGGTTGACCTGTACGAACTGACCCAGGCATGGTTAGTGATTCTGGAAGCAGGCGGATTAACGACCGGTGGTACAAACTTCGATGCTAAAACACGCCGTAACTCTACTGATATGGAAGATATCTTTATCGCTCATATCGGAGGAATGGATGCGTTTGCCCGTGCACTGATCACTGCGGCGGATATACTGGAAAGCTCTCCTTACCGCAAAATGCGTACAGAACGTTATGCCAGCTTTGATGGCGGCGACGGAAAAGCATTTGAAGATGGAAAACTAACATTGGAAGACCTGCGCAACATCGCTTTGCGTGACGGCGAACCGAAACAACTCAGCGGTAAACAGGAACTGTATGAAATGATTGTCAATCAGTACATCTAATCCGGCAGTTTATTAATATAAATTGAAAGCAACGCAGATTGCACAGATTAAATAGAGTTACGCAGATTTTTTATTTAAAATATTTTCTACGTAACTCTGTGTTTTCTGCGTAATCTGTGTTCTCTATTCTTTAAATATTTTGGTTGGAGGGGATTTGTAATCCCCGACAAGCGAGTATTAGGATCTGTGATCCGAAAAACAAATAAATACCCAATAAACCGGAACATAAGGTATATTTAAGCGGATTATAAATCCTTATACTCCACAGGCGGGGATTACAAATCCCCTTCGACCATTAATCAGTATATTTAACCTCAAAGCCCCTCCCGGCTTCCCCGAAGGGGAGGAGATTGAAAATAGTATCATAGTCTCATAGCTCCCCCCTTAGGGGGAGTTGAGGGGGCTTGTATTAATTCATTAATCATATTTACCCTTTCCAATGAAAAGGTAGTATCATGTTTTTGGATATATTCCAGTATATCTTTTACTTTCTGCCTCATCTCCTGCTGTTGTTCCGGATACAGGTAACTCTCTTCCAGTAAAACTTTGGCTGCCAGTTCCATTCGCTGTAGTACGGTTCCGTCTTCTTTATCAAGATATTCACGCATCTCTTCGGGAGAGGATTTTAAAAGAAAATGGGTATCTACCTTCAATGTCGAGTAAGCAACCTGTACCAGGCTCTCATTTTTGCGGGTGGCACCGTGGTTGCGGTTGGTAATCATCTGGGCGACAGCCTTCCCCAACTCTTCGATCATCACCATTATAAAATCACGTTTTAACATTGTCTTCGTTTATTCTACCGTTACACTAATTATTTTTACATCCTGCACCGGACGGTCATAGCTATCCCGTTTTTGTGCGGCTATCTTATCCAAAACATCAAACCCTTCTGTCAGTTCTCCAAAAATGGTATATTCACCGTCCAGGTGATGACTACCTCCAATCGTTTTATACGCCTCTTTTTGTTCATCACTGAATAACAGGTGACCGGGCGAATTTCGGATTACCGAATCAATTTTAGCAGTAATATCAGCCGCCCGCTTATTATATTCCTGCGGATCGTCCTGGCGGAGTTGTTTCAATTCCTGTTGTACAGGATAATAGAACTGGTCGAGTGCTTTTTTCCGGAACGGTTGGTTTTTAGCCAATTGTAACGTATCCAGTTCGCCGGAACGGTATACTTTGCCCTGAACAATGAAAAACTGCGACATATCCGATTTCTTTTGCGGATTAATATCATCATTCTGCCGGGGTGCGGCCAGTGCCCCTTTCTTACTAAAATAGTGCGTACGGAATTCCGGCAGGATTTCTGTACTTCTGTCTCCATAGCCAACACGTGCCCCGGCAGGTGCATTCCGCGAATCCGGCGATCCGCCCTGTATCATAAACTCCGGAATCACCCGTGTAAACAACGTACCGTTAAATTCTCCTTTCTTTGCCCGGGCTACGAAAGTACGTGTATGATTAGGCACATCCGGATACAACCGGGCTTTCATTGTTCCCAGCGTAGTTTGTATAACAACCGTTTCGTTTTGTGCTGTTACCTGTCCGGCAAATATCACCAACAGGCTGAACAGATAAAAGATGAATATTTTAGCTTTCATGTTTACGATCTTTTTCCTGCATTTTCTTACGCTTTGCTTGCCATTTTTTCTTCATTTTTGCACAAAATGCCATAAACCCATTTAACTCACCAAAAGGTGTTGCGTATTCATAATCTACTTTTTTCTTCATGATATTAAGTTTTCTATGAACGAATGTATGAAAAATTGTGCAGAAAACCTATTGTTTGCAGAGCAAAGATATATCCTTCTTTCTCTTACAGGCTTTGTTTAAGTAGGCAATTATTTTAAATTCTTTATCAAAACTTAAGAATTTCAGTTTCCAGTTTTGTTTTTTTACTATTGAAATATTTGATTGTTTCTTCGGTATCTCTCTTTTTAGCTGAATAATAGTTGGTAGTATCAGTTTTACAACTAACATTTACTCAATGTTAAAAACTTTCTTTTAGCAGTTTTTTATCGGTTGAAGGATTCGCTCAAGTAAACGTAATTCTTCGGTTACAATCTCAGCACGTGTAAGCATTTCCTGATTCACAGGCAGCTCTTTTCCATAATTTGTTATTAACCTATTTGGTAATTCCACTTCTAGACGGTAATAGTTATCATTCGGAACTAAAGAGATGCTTTTAACATATCCATTAACTAAACCATACTCGTGATCCGGGTAATTTGCAAGCCGGATTATTACTCTTTGTCCTACCTTTGCTTTTCCTGACTTAAGAATTGGTAACATGGCTATACCGATTAATTCATCTTCCACTTCAGGAACAATCGTAAAAATAGTTTCTCCAGCTGTTACAAATTGATTTACATTCCAATATTTCGTAAAAGTAACTATTCCGTCTATTGGGGTACTTAAGCAATAATTCAGTTTCCAACTATTGATACTATTTTGTAATGTTTCAAGTGATGTTCTATACTCTTGAAATATAACTGCATCTTGCTCTATTTGTTGTAAGCCCAGATCTAAAATATCGTCATTTATTTGTGCTATTTGAATTTGAAAATTTTCTAATGAAGCTAAGGAATTTTCCAGACTTGATCTGGATTGTAAAAAATCTTTATGTGAAAGTTCATATTCCGATGGTGATATAATACTTTTTATAAATAATAATGAGTCTCGGGTATATTGACTTTCAGCTATTGTGTGCTGGTCTTTGATTATCTGATGTTGATTTTGTTGAATAGTATAATAATTTTGATAACGCTCTAGTTGATGTTTTGCGGATTCAACTTTCTTTGTATAATAATCTAATAGTTTATAATTACTATAGTTGTTAACAGCGCGTATAAATGCTGTGTAATCTTGCTGAATCTCACCCAGAGCAAAATCATCTTCATTTTGAATTCTAGCTAAAATGGAATCTGGTAAATCTCCAAAAGATTTTAACCACCAGTCCAGGTGTTCAATATGATTCATTTGGGCCGGATTCTCTATAATTGCTAATACATTATTTCGAGTAACCTTTTCCTTATCCCGGATATTAACTATACTTAATCGTCCGGAAGTTCTGGCAACAATGTGTGCAACTGGATTTGTACTACTTAGAGTCATCTCAGTTACAATCACATCAGGATATTTAAAAAAGTAACTTCCGATAAAAAGAGTAATGACAATTAGAAAAATTACAGTAATTCCATTACGAAATATCCAAGGTGGTATTTGGCCCATTATTTCCTGTACTTCTTCACTTCGAACTTCTATGCCTTTATATTTATTCACGATCCTAATTTTAATTGGTTCTTAATTAAATTGTAATAAACCCCTTTTTTCAATTAAAGAAGAGTGAGTTCCTTCTTCAACAATGGAACCTTTTTCAAGTACAACAATATTATCAGCATTACGTACTGTACTGAGTCTATGGGCGACTATAAGTACTGTCCGTCCTTTATAGAATTTCTGCAAATTTTCCATAATCTCTTTTTCATTTGTTGAGTCGAGTGCATTGGTAGCTTCATCTAAAAAGATGAACTGAGGATTTTTATAAACAGCACGTGCAATTAACAAACGCTGTTTTTGACCTTGGCTTAGACCACTGCCTTCTATACCAATTTTTGTATTATATCCTATCGGTAATGATTCAATAAAATCTCTTATGTTGGCTACATTAACGGCATTTATTATACGATCTCTATCTATTCCTTCTACACTTAATACAATATTTTTTGTAATTGTGTCGGAAAAAATAAATCCATCCTGCATAACTGACCCTGTGCAGGAACGCAATAAATGATGGTTAATATTTTGTAGAGGCGTATCTCCAATCTTAATTAATCCTTTGTTGGGTGGATAAAAGCCTAATAATAATTTAATTAATGTTGTCTTTCCGCTCCCGCTAGCCCCAACAATAGCCGTTACTTTATTTTCAGGAATATATAAGTTGATGTTTTTTAGTACATAATTCCGATCTGTTCCATCATAGCTAAAACTTAGATTCTCAACTGAAATATTCTTATTATGCGGCAGATAATTTATTTTTGAAAGTGCTTCCTGTTCTTCATCTTTTTTTAAATGAATTTTCGCCAGACGTTCAAGACTTATCTTTGCATCCTGAAAAGATTGCGCGAAGCTGATAAACTGTTCAATTGGTGAGGACAACTGACCCACAATATAAATAAGTGCAGTCATCATACCTAATGTCATATCCCCATTTACAACCGCTTTTGCAGCTAAATAAGATATAAAGATATTGGTTGTTTGATTGAAAAATATGGAGCCAAGCTGTTGATATTGACCTAATGTCAGTCCTTTTATACTTATTTTAAATAGTTTTACTTGGATTCTTTCCCAGTCCCATCTCTTTTCTATCTCACAATTATTCAGCTTAATTTCCTGCATACCAGTAATTAACTGGAATAAATTGCTTTGTTCGCTTGCAGCCTGGGAAAAACGTTTAAAGTCTAATTGTCTTCGGTATTTCATAAAAAAAAGTATCCAGGTTACGTACAATGCATTGCCGACAATAAATATTACTAATATAGTAAGATTATAATAACCTAAAACTATTCCAAAGACAATAAAATTTATAAGTGAGAATAAGGTGTTTATTGAGGAACCAGTTAGAAAAGATTCTATTCTATTATGATCTCCTATACGTTGCATAATATCTCCAATCATTTTAGTATCAAAATAATGAAGTGGCATTCTCATTAATTTTGCAAGGAAATCTGATATTAGAGCAATATTAATACGCGTATTCATATGTAAAAGGATCCAACTTCTTATAAAGTCAACGGATATACTAGCTATTGATATAATCACTTGACTAATGAGAATTAAAGTTATAAAACTAAGATTACTATCTCTTATACCAATATCAACCAGTGCCTGTGTTAGAAAAGGGAATACTAATTGTAAAAGACTCCCTGTCAACATTCCGATTGCTAACTGTGAAAATTGTTTTTTGTAGGGTCTGAGGTATCTAAAGAAAAATGATAAGTTCTTTCTGCTGGATTCTTTTTCATCTTCCATTGAATAAAAGTCAGTAGAAGGTTCCAGAAGTAAAACAATTCCTATATTTTTCCCGTCCTTGTTAGTAGAAATAAAGGATTTCTTAAGTTCTTCCTCCGTATATGTTATAATTCCAATGGCAGGGTCTGCAATATAATACTTGTCTTTTTTTATTTTAAAACATACAACAAAATGATTTTGATTCCAATGTAATATACAGGGTAGATTAACTACATTTCTTAATTGATCTACTGTTATTCTTGCACTACTGGCTTTAAATCCTATTGATTCGGCAGCCTCGCCAATGCCAAGAAGAGAAACACCACTCCGGGTAAGAAAAGCCCGGTCGCGCAAAGTTTCCAATGAATAGTGCCTTCCATAGTACCGGCTTATCATCCGTAAACAGGTAGGCCCACAATCCATAGCATCAAGTTGTATATATACGGGGAAATTGTTTTTCATGTTCTTTCACAAAAAGAGAATTAAATAGGATGCAAATATAATACCAACTTAAAGAGAATTTAGTTAAAAATAAAGCTATTCATAGTATGTAAATATTATAAAAGTTATATTAAGTTAAAATGTTG
>JAJQAZ010000162.1 GCA_021203545.1 Tannerellaceae bacterium
TTAAGTGCAAACCGACAACGCACTACATGCTTACAAACCACTTCTACCCGCTGTCTAAACCGGTCAGCCCCATGGTTTTTATTCGCAGAAAAGAGACTAACCATAGGTTGTCTCTTTCTTTTCTGTTATACAAAGATACTATTTTTTAGTGAATTTACCAAATTAGCCTTCTTCTTCTGAAGAAACAATAGCGTTTAATTCCTCTGCAGTGACTTCTTTCTTTAAAAGCCAATGGTATACATTTTGGTTATTAGTTGAAACAACATAAGCCTGGACAAATTCCCAACCTTGTTGTCCAAAATAGTTCATTGCATCTACCATTGAATTAAACTTAATGGGTTTTCCATCATCGCCCTTAACATAATCCACACCTTTCCATATACTAGTTTTCTGTCCAAAATCCGCCTGTACATTTACTTTACTACTAAGCACTTTTCCGGTTCCCACTAATTCACAATAAACATAATTCTTCTGTGCATTACAAAATAACGGTAACAAACAAATTGTAAATAATAAAAAAATCCTTTTCATTTTACTGTTTTTAAAGGTTAATACTAATAATTAGATTTTAAATATTTAAATTAATCAATAACTCCCAGGTCACGCATCCAGTCTTCGGCGCGGTCGGGCCATTCGTTTACCAGGTGTCCGGTATCACGCAGGCCATATCCATGTCCTCCGGTAGGATACAAATGCATAGCCGCCTGCACTCCTGCCTCTTTCAGGGCATAATAATAGAAAAGGCTGCTGTTTATATAGTTTTTATCATCTTCTGTCTGGATGATACAGGTGGGAGGTGCATCAGCAGAAACTTTTATTTCCGGAGCCAGACTAAAATTTTCGCCATCCAGATAGGCCGGATATACCAACAGGCAAAAATCAGGGCGGCAACTTACCTGGTCCGCTGCATCTACTATGGGATAGGTTCTTTCGTTGCCTGAATTAGATGTCATTACGGATAAATGGGCACCAGCTGAAAAGCCCATAATACCGATCCGGACAGGATCAATGTTGTACTTCTCTGCATTGGCACGTATATACCCTACTGCACGTTGCGCATCCTGTAAAGGCGCCGCATGTTTTTCCAATCCTTCCCGGCGGGGTACACGATATTTTAATACGATTGCGGTTATTCCCAGTTCGTTTAACCAATGAGCTACTTCGACTCCTTCCAGATCATACGCCAGAATATTGTATCCACCACCCGGGCAAACAATCATAGCCGCACCGTTTGCATACTCTTCCGGAGCCTGATAAATAGTAATCGTAGGTGCACTTACATCTGAGATACGGGTAACGGGTAAATCTCCGGTCTGGTTACCGGTATTATCCGCTTTCTCTGTTAATTGTAAATTTTCTCCGGGAGCTCCGGTAGGAAATAATAATATAGGATTATCCTGTGCCTGAATGGTTGTCATTATACCTGTTATGAATAAAGCAATCAGTTTAAAACGTAGTTTCATCTCTTTTTCATTTAGTCTGTTAACAATTCATTTAATTGTGGGAATAAATATAAGAGATTTTATTGTAAATAACAGTTTTTATCCGGAAAAGGATCTATGCAAAAACCGAAAAATGTGCTAATTATACGTCCGTTTTGATATTGCAAATTAAGAAGAGAGTGATAAGGACGAACTAACATATACTATCGAATATAAATAACTATTTTGAGATCATTAAAAAAGGCTGTCTCCAATTACGGAAACAGCCTTTTGTATACTTTTAAACATCACAGCTTACGAGCCGGATATTGTATCAATTTCTTGGTAAAGCTTCTTTTACTACCATATCACGACCTTCCAGAGAAGCACCGTTCAATGATGAAATTGCGTTTTTAGCTTCGTTGTCATTATCCATTTCAACAAAAGCAAAGCCTTTTGAACGGCCTGTGTTGCGGTCCATAATCAGTTTAGCAGAGCTAACATTTCCATACTCTTCCATGATTTCTTTCAAATCAGATTCTCTTACTCCGTAATGGAGATTTCCTACATAAATATTCATACAAATTAAAATAAAAAAATTAATACTTAAAATCTAAACAAGGAGTTGAGGAAGTTCGATTTCGACTGATGGGAAAGACTTAATAATTATATCAAGAAAATATCAATAGAAGAGAAAGATCAAAAAAACTCTTTTGTTTATAATTGTCAAAGATAGACAATTTAAATTGTTTTCACTTGTAATATATCAACTAAATGCCAATGATTACACTTTATGTATTTAAAGATACAATAATTAACACTGGAAATAAAAATTTACTCATCTTCCAATCCTTCAAAAAGATCTTTTAATACCCGTTGGTAGTTATTGAGGAAATATTTTGTTAGCTGATAAGGTGCGGTTTCTTCATAGGTGGTCAATTCGATCCCATCTTCCGAAATAGTGTATATATCCGCCCCCGGATAAGCCAGCAGTATGGGAGAGTGGGTGGCTATGATAAACTGGGAATGAAGCCTTTCCAGTTGCCTCATTTGTGTTAATAGAGCAAAGATACTTTTTACGGATAAGGCTGCTTCCGGTTCATCAAAGATATACAGGCCGTTACCATGAAACCGGTAAAGAAATACATTCATAAAACTTTCTCTGTGCGACTTTTCGTGCAACCGCTCAAATCCATACGATGTATGGATGCCCTGTTCAATAGTATCTATCTCGGTTGCCAGGTTATAAAAAGTCTCCGCCCGCATAAAATAACCATCCGGATTTCTGACAGGCGAACGTACCAGGCGAATTTCTTTATACAGATCCGAATGGGTATCATAGGTTGTGAAATTAAAATTCCGGCCTCCGCCTTCAGGATTAAATCCTGAATTGATGGCGATCGCCTCTATCAAAGAGGATTTTCCCGACCCGTTATCTCCGACTAAAAAGGTGACCGGTTTCCGGAATTCCAATGTGCGCAGATTCCGGATAGAAGGTATTGTATAGGGATATGTATCATCCCCGGACGGTTCATGCGTATTGATTATTCTGTTTATATAGATCATTTCCTTCGTTATTTTTATAACATGTAGGCCAGCCCCTGCCTGTTATGGATGTGTACTTTTCCCTTTGTAAAGGTAATATATCCCTCTTCTTCCAGTTTACTGATCTCTTTGGAGAGAGCGGGACGGGTAACGCCTAAATACTCGGCCAGTTGCACCTGGTTGTGTTCCATTTCCACCCAATCAGAACCCTCTTTTATATGTTCAAACAGATACCGGATAAAACGGTTCCGGATGCCCCGGAACGAAAGGACACGCAAACGGGTCATCGTACATTTATTACAACTGGTGCTGACACAAAGGAAATTCTGTAAAAATAAGGGGATGCTATTCATGATCTTAAAGACCGATTCTTTGGTTGCCTTGAATAATATAACGTCCTCTACAACAGTGAAAGTAGCCGGAAAAAGGTTTTTCTCTGCAAAAATATGGGGTGTTCCGAAAGATCGTTGGGCTTTGATTGTTTCTACCCTTACTTCCACACCGGATACATCCATTACATCCACATGTAGTTTTCCTTCGAGCAGGATATGCAGGTAATTGCAGACCGTTCCCTGGCGAATAATTACTTCACCTTTTGAATAACGTTCAATGGTATACTCCACCTGGTCCATAAACTCTTCTTTCATTTTGGACGTAAAATTACGGAACAGGGGAATATTGAATATGTCTGTTATTTGCATAGTCGGCTGAATGTTCTTTTTCACAAAAATAGAATATTTCAACCAATATAATTTACCATTTAGTGATAAATACTTTAGGATTAACATTTATGGATACCCAGCCCCAATCCTGCCAGTGGGAAGGATTTCCACCTTTTACTACTTTCATTGTATTCGTTCCAAACATAGTGGAGTATCCGGCAGAGAGGCATACATCTTTCATTATATTCCAATCTACCTGCAAATCAATCTCCGAACCTAATCCTTTATCCTGTTTTTCCAGCGTTGCTGTATCATATACGTTGGCTGCTGTAGCAAAATAGTGGTAGTTAAGGGATACATTTACTGTTGGTGAAGCTTTATAAGAAATACCCAGTTGTGTGTCCCATAATCCCGGATTATAACCATCTACAAAAGCAGAAGCATAGAAGTAATCCATGGCACCGTAAAATTTATGATGAGTGCCATATAACGGATCAAAAGCTTTATGCTTTCCGGAACCGGAATCGGCTCCACTCAGGAAATCAACGCCGGCACTCAAACGCCACTCAGGTGTAAACTGGTAACCACCGTTTACCGACCACATAAATGCAGAGATACTCTGACCCGCTTTGGTTTTACCGGACTGATAATAGAATGTACCATTCACCTGCAAACCGTTATATGCATAATTGAGGTTGGTGCCCATTGTTTGGGTAAACCACGTTTTATTCATCTCTTCTTCCTGCAATCCCAGATTCATAAAAAGTAACGAAGTTTTGAAGCGGGAAGAAAATAAATGTTGGTACCACAACGTTTGCATGGATTTATAAGGTTGTGCACCGGATGCATAATAGGTATTATCGATTCTGTGTTCGTCATTCTGGTTAAACGACAGGATCAGATGCAGTTTATTCAGGTTGTCTTCATATCCCATTTTCAATGCATCATGAAAACGTCCGGACACATTCCAGTCCAGGCTACCCAGTATCCGCTCATCATCGTACACCAGGCTCTGGCGACCAAACTTCATAAACAGGCCGTATCCCAGTTCCAGATTAGCCCATGCCTCATTAAACATCACCCGCCCGTTTTTATCAATCTGCGGATCCTGCCCCCAGACTCCCACATGTTGAGCAGCCAGCCCAATGGATAACCTGTCCCGCTTAAAGTCAATCATTAACCGGGAACGGTTATTGATAAATCCGGCTGGTGTTTGGCCTATTTCACGGGGAAACAACACACCATTCCGGTACTCCGCACGGGGACGTATCTGTACCCCCATTGCAAATTCATTCTCTTTGTTGTCATTCGTTCCGGCAAACATTGTTCCGGCACATAACAAACTGATTCCGGTTATTGCTATCCATACTTTTTGCATATCGTATCTGTTATTAAAATAATTGTTTATAAACAATTTTTCATTTTTCGCTTTCCATTTTTCATTTAATTGTATACATGGATACTGGTTCCCTGGGCAGAAGGTAAATAATTCACTCCAAACCAGCAAATCTGTAATAGTAAAAAAGAAAACAGCAGAATACCCAATGCCTTTCCATAAGCAGTTCGCTGATGCAGCCTGAAATGAATATACCCCAGATATCCCAGCCAGGTAGCGGCGGCCCAGGTCTCTTTTGGGTCCCAACTCCAATAATGCCCCCATGCCTCTTTTGCCCACAAAGCACCAAACAACATTCCTATCGTCAGGAAAGCGGTTCCCACATATACCAGATTATCCGAGAGTGACATGATTCCTTCATCCAGTTTCGGACGATTGGCAGGCAGCAAAAACCAACAGGCAATAACCGCCGCGGCTCCCAGCAATGCGTATGCAAAGATATATACGATTACATGCGGAGCAAACCACGGACTTTGCAATGCCGGCATTAATGCTTTATTATGTATTTCGGGTTTAAGCAGATTAATACAGATAAAAACGATAGCCATTACAGTGCTAAACGATAAAATCCAGTTGTATCTCCAACGGCTGTAAGTAAACAGGCCGGCTACCGGCAGAAAGAACGAATACCACAGGCGTGTTTCTCCCATAGTGCGTAAAGGAGGACGTTCCAATGAAATCCACATACCCGTGATAAAGAGGGCAAAGATAATCAATCCGGAAATGGTCCACCCGGTAGCCGTTTTTTCTTTCCCGGCTTTGAATGCCAGCCAGGCTCCTACTACCCAGCAGAGTACTGCCGGTAATGCAAAATATATAAAAGAATTCCAGGTCATCGTTTCTCTTTTTTAGTGGGTGCGGTAATAAACAGAAAAAAAGCTCCGGCCAGCATCAGGATAATACCTGTATATACCAGTGGCATCCAGGGATCGCGTACCAACTCGAATACACTGACTGTACTCCATTTACCTTTTGTTTCGTCATAACTTACCTGATAAATTTTCCAGCCATCTACAGATAAGGGCTTATTCACATCTATAGTAGCCTCTTTCATTCCGCCTTTTTCGGTATAAACGTTAACTTCAGATGTAAACCGTTTCGGTTCCCGTTCCGGCATAACCAAACTTTCCGTTTCCGTCAGCTTTAATGAGGCATAGGGAAAAAAATGGTTGCCACTACTCACCCACCCTTCTTTCCGGATATTGTTTTTGTGGTGATAGACCTCTACATATACGGCAGAAGTAGCTCCCACAGAATGAAACTCTACAAAATGAACTGTATCTTTTTGAAAATAGGAAGCGGCCCAAGGCAGAAACCGGGTAACCGTTATCTCCCAGTCAAGGATATTACCCTGCAAAGGTATATCTTCCACAACCAGGTTTTGTGGAGTCTTTTCCGGCAAGGGTTGTCCGGAGATGTTATCAACAATCAATAATTTAGGGGGATATTCCTCTATGGCAAACGACTTCAACTCAATTGCCAGGGGTAATTCAACCAGATTATTCTGCCGGTTCATTGCACGCCATTCGGTTGTCTCTGTTTGTACCGTCATACGTAAACGTTGCAGATCGCCACTACCCAATACGGCAGCCGTCAGTGCGATAAACAACCCCAGATGATTACAAATAAACCCTGTGTCTTTTTTTCTAAACCGGATTAACCTACGCAAAGTAACCAATCCCAATACCGTTATGAAATAAAGAAAGAGAAGAAGGAAAGGCCAGGAGACCGTCATCTGCATAAAACCTAACCGGGCTACTCCTCCTATAGAAGAGAGATCCGCCTCCGGAGAAACCTGCCGGGTAAGCCCCATAAGTATCACTACAACTAATAAGGAAACCAGCGAAGTAAAAGCCGCCGGTATACCGGCCAGCCACTGAACAACCGGCATTTTCTTACGAAACAGGGAGAGAGTTGCCAGTATAAATAAATAGCCTGCTCCCACGATTATATTTACAGGATAGCGGTATATATCAACCTCTACTTTTCCTAAAGTCCATTGTAGTAAAAGACCTGTTAAAAACAGCCCTATACAAACAGACCATCCTTCCGCATATCCCCAGGGACGTTTCCACATAATTTTTTAATAAGTAGTTATTGTTTATAAATTTCCCCTCTTACACTACTTTCTACATACATCTTTTCACCCTCGTAGATGGTAGTATATCTTAGACCCCAGCAACGCTGGGGGGTAGGTAACAAAGTGAATATTTCGGGCTGGAAGCCCAGCATAATAATGGATAAACTAAAATAGTTGGGTTACCCTCCAGTTCTTTTTATACTATGCTGCTCCTCCGGAGCGAAATATCTTCCTTGCAACCTGAACCCCGGCGTTGCCGGGGCCTAAGGTAGGATAAGCCTACGGCCTGAAAATGATTTGTGTAGACAGTAGCTTTTAACAGAAGGGAAATAATTAGCTTCGATCAATTAGTCTGTTATTTTCTTTTGCTTCTTTCAGCCATTGGGGTACCACTGTTTCCATGAACTTTTCTTTGTCTGCACGTTCCTGCGGCATATCCAGACCGATGTATTTCTGTGCTTTGGCTTTTGTAGACACATCCGGCAGAGGGATTTCATCGGTGTATCCTAACTTAGCCAGTACACGGGATGTTTCCAGACGGGCCTGCATGGCACGGTCCAGGCCGTTTGCCAGAATCCGTTGTGTTTCCTGCGGAGCGTGGAAGGCAGCGCCATGCGAAGCTACTGCAAAATCCCAACGCCATTGAGACTGCCGAAGCAATTGCAGGATATTTTGCATCTGTGTATCTGTAGCTCCTTTATCCCACGCAAATTGTGCTTCCAGATGTGCTTTTGCCAGTTCGTCTTCCAGACGGTTACGCAGTTCGTTTGCTTTCAACTGTCTTTCATATACGTTGTTCCGTAAAGTTTCTTCGCTTTCCCGGTGGCATACCTGGCAGGTACGGTCTATTCTGGACAACGGACTCATGATGTGGTGATCACTGAATTTCACACCCCCTTCACTCATATAAGGCATATGGCAATCCGCACACGAAACGCCCCGTTGCCCATGAATTCCCATTTGAGCAATCTCGTAGTCGGGATGTTGTGCTTTCAGGATAGGTGCCTTACTCAATTTATGGATATAATCGGCATACTGGAAATCGTCGTAATATTTTTCCATATCCTCTACTGTTAATCCGTGATCCCAGGGAAATTCCAGGTATTTATTATCCGGCTTGAAATAATATTCCACATGGCACTGGGCACATACCAGCGAACGCATTTCCTGCAAAGTAGCTTTCTTTATATCCCTACCCTGGCGTTCGAATGCTTCGATCAGTGCCGGACGGCTGATCTGCAGATTCATATGTTCGGGCTCATGGCAATCGGCGCATCCGATTGGGTTTACAATTTCATCCCCAAACGCGGCCCACTTATTATTATAGAAATTTTCTACCCCCAATGCCTGCATCATACGGGGTACATCCGGACTTTTACAGGTCCAGCAGGTGGCCGGCTGAGGTCCCTCGTCCGGTCCCATAGGTGCTCCGGTACGCAACGAATGAACAATATCTTCCACCGCGTGCATGTGACCGCGTGGGGTTGAATAATCTTTTGAAAAAGCATATCCGGCCCATAGAATTACCATATTGGGACGTTCTGCCAGAACATCAATAGCCGCATTTCCGTTAAACAACGTATTAAAAGTAGTATCAGCTGTCTGCAACCAGGTATCATACTCGCGGGGATAATTATCGGCAAACACCTCGTTGCGCGATTCTATACCGGTAATATTTACTTTCCGGTTATTAAAAACGCTTACTATTTCAGCCCTGCGTTCAGTAATGGAAGCTGCCAGCAACCCCAATACAAAAACAACAACCATTGTTCCGAAGAACAGCAGCCATCCCTGCCATGATTTTAATTTCTTTTCCATATCTGTTGTGTTATTATTTTATTTTTCCTTTATGGAGATCTTTCAGCCATTTGGGGACATTGGTTTTGGGATAAGGTACCAATGCCGAGGGAGTTGTCGCCAAACTATTTTTACCGCCATGAGGAACATCCCGGTGACAATCCCAACAGGCTTTCCCCTCTCCCATTTTTGTCATTTTAAAATCTACCCGGCCGGTTTTTACAAATTCGGTATTCAACTGTTCATGACAACGTATACAGTTATTCATGATCACTTCCGCACTTTCGTCCAGCGCTTCAATCACCTGGGGTTCTCCTTTCATCGTAAAAACAGCGGCATGGCGTAAACCATCCTGTCCTTTAAAGAACCATTTCTTTACAAAATTATCCTGAGGTACATGACAATCGTTACAGGTTGCATGCAAACTATGAGAACTATGGTCCCACGAAGAATAGTAGGGAGCCATGATGTGGCAATTCACACAGGTAGCCGGATCGTCGGACAAATAACTCCATGCCCGGGAGGCATAAAAAGTATAAAGCCCCAGACCACAGATCAATCCGGCAGCAAAAGCGGCAAATAGTTTCCACCCACGGGAAGGCAACCAGGCGTTTATAAATTCTGTTATCCTCATACAAGCATCACTATTAGATTTCTTCAATACAAATATCCTATTATTAATAACGATAAAATGTAATAAATATTACATTTGAAATCTATAAAATGTTGTATAAGTAGTTTTACAACATATAATATAATACAAAGGGACACAAACTTATTTTTAAGATAAGAATTGCATCCCTTTGCCGGAAATATAATACCTGAACAATCTTTACCTTTTACGACAAACTCTTTTTTCTATTAATTCTTAACAATTGTGTAATAACTGGTTTCGTCGTTCGACAGGTACAAGGTTATTGTATAACTGCCGGCTTCTGTTACCGGAAGATCATCTCCGTCAAATACCAGTTGGCTTTCTGAGCCTCCTACATTAATATCCCAACCACTATTGGCCCGGAATTTAAACCCTCCGGGTATGAGATTTGTGGTAACAGACCAACTATTAGTTGCTAAATCATAACTCATTAGAGTATCATCATTCCAACCACCGGGGGTCGCATCACCGATAAGTCCCCATGTAGTTTCCACCAGTTCGTATGTAAGTTTAGTCATATCTACTTTTACATAATAAAATCCGGGAACTGCATTAATATCTCCTCCTGCAGTACTGATAGTACCTTCGGTTTCACCTTCTCCATACGCTCCGTCCCAGCTCCGTTCGGGAGCAAATTTAAAACCACCATTCAGATACATATATCCGGTATATACCATATCCATCGCCGCAGAATATAATGCCGGTGCTGTTGGCGGATCCCATCCCTGATGATTTCCGGGAACATACATGTATGGACTTACATCCAACGGTTCAACCGTATAGGTATAATCTTCCATATTGAGCGTTACACGTATCCAACCGGCGTCTTCAATCAGGATATTTCCCGGATTGGATGTCACCAGTTCTCCTTCGTAATCAGTGGTCTGATCCTGTTCCGCACCTAACAATTGACCATTCCGGAAATCATTACCTAAATCGTAAGCTGACTGTGGTACAATCAACAACCGGCTATTTGCCGGAACCTCTGTCATAACAGTAAAGACCGGATCTTCATATACATCCTCATCACTGTGTTTAAAGGGAATCAGGTATTCCCGTGCAGCCCCTGCGATATTGACCGCCAGATAATAACCAGACTCTATTACTCTATTATCAGGAGTTATCCAAACCAGCCCTAATATATTACTATCGTATCGCACAGCTGACGTTCCCTCTGTAACATAAATATAGGTACGCAAATAAACCTCCCGCGCAACAGGAGCCTTTCCGAAAAACTCTTTCATGGCTTTATTCAGATTGGCAACAGTTACTAATACATTATCGTCGTCTGAAATAACATTTACTGGTTGCGCGGTTTCAAATCCGTCACTATCCGACAATTCCAGTCTATAAGAAAGAGAGGCATCCGCTTTTATTTCTGATTTTGTGGTAATACGAACCACCTACAACTCTTTATCCTCATCATAATCGCCTAATACAAGCGCATCCGGCAGGTCACTTCCCAGGGCAACGGTAAAATCCGCTGCCTGAGTATCTTCCTTATCATTTGTCTGAGGCTCTGCCACCCCATCATTAAAATCTTCCGTACAGGCTGTATGAAACACAGCCAGTAAAGCGATCATGTATAATGTTATTTTTTTCATATGCTATTACGATTTAAGAAAGTTATTTAATATTTCCGGTACCGTTTGCAAAATTGAGTGTCACCTGCTGTCCGGGTGTTACCTCAACACGTGGATCCTGATCGTCACCATCCGCACGATACTCAATAATATTGTTATAGATCATAAACTCTGTTCTCCACCAGTCATATCCTTCGATGATTACACACATACGGAGTTCTCCCCCTTTTTCAAGTACAGGAGATACAAAATCACCCTCTCCGGTTTCAGGTAGTTCAAACGTTCCTTCCTCTGTTGCAACCCAGAGACCACCTATCACATCTCCTATCAGATACACATTCGGGGGCAGGAATTCAACAGTTTGTGTCAGCGTTGTACCATCCAGTATTGTTGCCACATGTATCAGGTACCAGCCGGTTTTATCTACCGTAATCACTCCATTGCTTACCGTCGCACCGGAACCGGCATTATCCACAATAATGATTTCTTCATTCTCATACTGATCTTTTTCGTATATTTTTGTAAAATAGATCGTAGCCACTTCGCCCCCTTCAAAGTAACGGATACGCCAGAATTTACCATTGTTTCCATTAATAGGAATAAGCGGATAGGGATCTTCAAATGTAAAGTACCCTAATACATTGGGTAATTCTATACTATTGGAATAAACAATCCCATTATCATCGTAAAGACTGGCTTTCAGGCGGATATACAATGCCATAGTTTCGTCCGGAAAATCACTTGCGTCTGTTATGCCCAGCAGTTCGTTCATAGCTAATGCTATTTCGGAGGCCATTACCTCCATACGTGCGGTTGTATAACTCGTTGCTAACGTTTTGTAATTTTCCTCCTTGCTGAAATCATCCACAAAAGCCACCTGTACTTCGTATGTAGTAGCCGCTGTAAAACCATAATCCGGCTGCGAAGTAGTCAGCAATATGGTACTGGTATTCTCCAGATCATACACTCCGGAGGTATACGGAGGCTGGTTCAGAACAAACGAAGCAGGAATATTCAATGTAGGGTTCGAATCTCTGTCATCCTCACATGCACAGAAACCCACTGTTATTGCCACCAGCAAAAACAGTTTATATATATTATTTATATGATTCATGATGTTCATGTTTTTGAGTTAATTATTCCTGAGATCAATAGCCCGGATTTTGTTTCAATTTATTGTTCGCCGTCAGATCCGAATAAGGAATAGGATAGATATTGTAAATAGAATTAACACTGGTTCCGTTTATCGCTCCACCTTTCCAATCCCAGATATATTCATTGGATGTAAAGTATCCATATCTCACCAGATCCACCCGGCGATGTCCCTCAAAATAGAATTCACGGGCACGCTCATCCAGAATATTAGCCAGTGTAATGGTCGAGAAGCGGGAAGCATTGGCCCGGTCACGCAGTTCATTTATTGCATTTACAGCATCGTTCATGCTTCCGTTGCTACGTAAAGTTGCTTCTGCAAAAATCAGATTAGCTTCTGCCAACCGGAAGAAGGGAACATCCGTATCAGGGAATTTACTATCCTTTGTAGAAGCTCCGTCAGCCCGTAAATTCGACCACTTGGCAACAGATAAACCTTCCTTGAATGTATTGACATTTTCTATTTCAACGGTACGGTCATTTCCGTAGAAAAACAGCGCACGGTCGTCGCCGGCAGCCGCAACCATATCGTTTTCATCTCCGGTTGGTACATTGTTCAGGTTACTGAAAAATTTCTGAACCAAAGCCGCCCGCGCACGGACACCTCCCCAACCGTCTGTTGATCCCCACTCGTTCATACCTTCCGTATGAGTAGCAGCAATGGAATAGAAAGAGCCACCATAAGACCGGGTAAGAACGCCGTCATGACGGACCGGCAGAATAATTTCCTGTTTTGCCTGGTTCACCGCACTACCATCATTATCTGCCATAAACAAATGTGCATATACCGGAGACAGCCTGTAAGAAGAATCCATTACTTTCTTAGCGTAGGTAGCAGCCTGTGTCCAATACGCAGTACCGGTATACACTTCACCATTCAGGTACATTCTGGCACGCAACAGCCAGTTGGCTACCTGGTCCGCACGTCCGTAAGGAGCTGCCTGTGCCGTATACATATCAGATTCTATTTCCTGCAGTTCGTTTTCAATATAGGCAAACAAATCCTTACGGCTGATCTGATCCGGTAATTCATCGGTAATCACTTCCGTGAAAGGAACATTTCCAAAGAAATCCATCAGATAGTAAAAATTCAGTGCTCTCATAAAACGAACCTCAGCACGTTGTTTAACGGATACATCGTCGGTCTGGCCTTCGGTCATTTCCAGAAAATGGTTACATAAAGTTACATTAAAGTTCAGACGGGCATACAAACCGGTCACCTGGTCATGCGAAGACGACCAACTCATAAAATTCAACTCCGGTATACCGGTATCTCCCCACGAACAGATCGCTTCATCTGTAGGATATTCATTCAGGGTAAAAATCAGGCGGTAAAACGCCGAAGTACCTTCGTCAATACCATCCACATCTCCTGCTCCATCTTCCCCTTTTTGTCCGGTAAGAACCATGGTTGCATATATCTTGGCAAACACACCATCCTGATTAAATTCCTGCGTTACACTCGGATCAATCGGAGTTACATCCAAATCACCAATACAGGATGAAAAGCCCATCAGTACAACAGCACTGAACAGAGCCATCATTGATTTTATATTGATATATTTCATTTTTCCTTTGAATTTAAAGTGAATAGATTAAAAATTAAGGCTAACACCTACTAATACGACAACCGGACGTGGATACACGTTATGATCAATTCCCAACTTTTTATCCGTAGAATTACCTACTTCCGGATCCAGTCCTTTGTATTTAGTAATAACAAAGGGATTCTGAACAGTCGCATAAACACGTCCGCCGAATGGCCCTACCATAGGAATCGCGTCAAACGAATACCCAAAGGAGATATTGTCACAACGTACAAATGATGCGTTCTGCACATAATAATCTGACATAAAATAGTTTTCCTGACCATTGAAGCCAAGTGCTATAGCTTCTGTTGAACGATTAGAAAAGAATCCACTGGTAGACCATATTCCGGATCTTCCAACATTACTTTGACTGGCCAAAACTTCATTATATACATAATTTCCAAAACTGCCCCTTAATGTAAAGCTCAGGTCAAATTGTTTGTAGATAAACTTTGAAGATAATCCAACCAACACATCTGCTGTAGGTTTTTTGTAAATATACATATCCTCACTGTTGATAATACCATCTCCATTACGGTCTACAAAAACATTTTCCAGAGGTTTTCCATCCTCATCGTATACCTGTTGATATACATAGAAAGAAGAAGGAGCATACCCTACTTTATGAGCCTGAACATTTGCTCCGGTTACAACCGAAATACCTCCGGTACCCACATAATAGTTATCACCCTCGCCAACAGTCAGTTTGGTAATTTTACCATCATTCCAGGTTACATTGAGACCCAGATCCCATACAAAATCTTTTCTAATAATGGGCTTGGTATTCAATGTTACCTCTACTCCTTTATTTTCAAGCGAACCGATATTACTAATCACCCGGTTCTTAAAGTTCGTTCCGGCAGGTACATCCACAACATTGATCAAATCTTTTGTTTTGCGGAAATAGTAATCTACAGCACCGGTAATCCGTCCGTTCAGAAAACCGAAATCAAGTCCGGCATTCCAGGTAGTTGTTTCTTCCCATTTCAGATCTTTATTGTAGGCATCCGGACGATACAGGCTATATACCTGGTCGCCAATCACATAATAGGCACCATCCTGATTCAGCGTATACGTTGGCAAATAGGGATAATCTCCCTGGTTGAGGTTCTGTTGCCCTGTAACACCATATCCCAGACGTAGTTTCAGGTCGGAAAGCACATCCACATCTTTCAGGAAATTCTCTTCCTTCATTTTCCAGCCCAAAGCTACCGACGGGAACAATCCCCAGCGATGATCTTCAGAAAAACGGGAAGTTCCGTCATTACGCAGAGTAGCTGTAATCAAATATTTATCCAGAATAGAGTAATTAATACGCCCGAAGAAAGAGACCAGATAACTTTCGCTTTTCCAGATTTTAGAAGTTGGATTATATTCCGCACCCGGGTTTTCTTTATGGGTAGACCCATAATATCCGTTATAGGCATTACTTCCCGATTTATGGAAATGCTGCCACTCATAACCACCCATTACATCCAAAAAACTCCAATTTAAATCTTTTGTATATTGCAGATACGCATTGAACGATAGGTTGTATTTCTCGATCTTTTCAAAGCCGTACGAACCGTAATAATTGTTTGATGCCGAATAGGGCGAAACGTTTGTTGTCTGCTTTCCTTCCGACCAGTCACCACCCATGTTTGCATGGATACGCAGATCCGGGAAGAAATGAAATTTATAATCGGCTTCGATATTTCCTACATAACTGTGCGATTTAGCACGGTCATCTTTCAGTTCAAGCATAGCAACCGGATTGGCTGTAGCCAACGAGTTCGATGTTCTTTCCCAAGAATCATCTCCCAATGCACTGGCATCAATATTCCACTGCCAGTATCCTCCAAAATAGTTTCTATATATTTCATCCGATGAAAAAACCGGCTTTGTCGGATCCATTCCAATCGCAGCCCCTACCGCACCTGTATCGGCATAGCGTGTATCTGCGATCATCACTTTGGCATTGATGTTGAATTTCAAATGATTTTCAAAGAATGCCGGACTGACATTCGCCGAGAAAGTATAACGCTCGAAGTTTGAGGTTTTCAGAATACCATTCTGGTTTGTATATCCAAACGATGCCCGGTACGGCATATTTTTCAATCCACCGGTTACTGTTATATTATGGTCTGTACTTACAGACGTACGGTATATCTCTTTCTGCCAATCCGTATTAGCCGATCCTAAGTTACTAAGAATGTCATCCTGTCCGGCATACAATTCATTTACATAACTACGAAATTCATCTCCGGCAAGAACATCCAGAGAATTTCTTTTGGTGCTGACAGATACATTTCCGTTATAAGAAACACGGGGTCTGGCACCGGCCTGTCCTTTTTTAGTTGTAATAATAATTACCCCATTGGATGCACGCGAACCATAAATAGCAGTAGCAGAAGCATCTTTCAAAACAGTAAAAGTTTCAATATCATTCGGGTTCACCATAGCCAGCGGGTTTGATAACCCTTTTACACCTTCATTATCCATAGCCAGCCCATCAATCACAATTAACGGGTCGTTACTGGCCGATAAAGAAGATCCGCCACGAATACGAATAGTAGAACCCCCCCCCACCTGGCGATCCACCATCCGATACTATATTTACCCCGGCAATCTTACCGGTCATCAGTTCCTGTGGATTGGTAGTAAGCCCCCGGTTCATTTCATCCGGTTTAATAGCGGTTACCGAACCGGTTGCATCGTTCTTACGAACCGTACCGTAACCAATCACAACCACTTCACTGAGCAACTCCGAATCTTCCGCCAGTTAAACAGATAAGATTGAAGAATTATTTACAGGTATTTCCTGTGTTGTAAAACCAATATAAGAGATCACCAAAACAGCATCTCCCGGTGCTTCAAGCTGAAAATTGCCGTCAAAGTCAGTGATAGTTCCCTGCGAAGTACCTTTTATCAGAATACTGGCTCCGATAACCGGTTCTAAGGTGGCCTTTTCAATCACATTTCCCTGAATTTTGACAGTACCCGATTGGGCAAACAAAGCAGGGAACAGACTTAATCCTACTAATAGTAGTAAGAATGGTCGCATCTTGCTCCAATAATTAGCATTTAAATTCATAAACGATTTAGACTTAAAAATTAATAAATAATTCATTACATAATCTCCAAAAACACATGTCTGATGCCTACTTAATAGGGTCGTTTTTTCTTAACATATTATGAAGGATCATATAATTTGTAAGGAGGTAGTCTAAATGTTTATGTTTTAACCTAATAGATGCTTATAACCTGTAATCGTTTAAATGTTGTATATTAACTTATCAGCTATATTTAAACGACCGTTTAAATTAGCCTTGCATTTCTTCTAAGGAGAATTTGTATAAATATTTTTAGTGATTAATTAAATTCCCAGATTACAATATCCCTGGGAGCTAAGGATAACTCCCCGGTGCGTTCAGGATTCCGGCCTTTCAATACGTCCCAGGCCGTTTGGTCAGGCAATATGTCTTCATATACAGAAAGATCAAGGATCTTTGTCTCTTCAGTTCCGTTTAAGAAAACAACCACAGATTTATCTCCCAGTTTCCTCTCATATACATAGACTCCGTTACGGGGATAAAAATGTGTTAAGGAACCTTTTGCGATCACCTCGTTATTTTGCCTCCAATGTAACACTTTTTTCATAAAATCATAGGCTTCATTCTGTACCAATGTTCGCGTTTTAGCAGAAAAAGCATTTTGTGTATCTCCGGCCCATCCGCCCGGAAAATCGGCACGTAGTCCGCCGTCGCCATCCTTTTTATCCGCAGCCATCAGAATTTCAGTACCATAGTAGATTTGTGGAATACCCCGTGTTGTCAGCAAAAACGCCACCGCCTGCTTATACCTGTTCAGATTTTGTGTTTCTTCTTCATTCGCAAAGAAACGGGAAGTATCATGGTTATCTAAAAATATCAGTAACTCTTGCGGATTTTCATACACAATATCCTGCGACAGATAATCATAAATCCGTCCCAATCCTTTTCCAGAACTGGTTGGTTCGTCAAAAGCTGTTCCTACAATAGCATGCAAAGGAAAATCCATCCACACAACGTAAATTCGAATTGCGGGGTGCAGCCAGTTTACTACCTTTCTGCCAGAAAGCCACACCTACATTACTACCCAGCCACGTTTCTCCTACAATATTAAAATCCGGATACTCATCGGTTACCTCTTTACACCATTGAGACATCATATCAAAATCCGCATACGGATGTGTATCCTGACGGATACCGTCAATACCGGTATACTTAATCCACCAGATACTACTCTGAATCAGATAACGTTTCACATGGCGGTTACGCTGGTTCAAATCGGGCATCGATTCTACAAACCAACCGTCTACAGCCTTTTTCATATCATAATCCGAGACATAAGGATCATATTGAGGAGATGTTTCGTACGATGTTTGTACATAGTTATCCGGGAAGTTAAACCAATCGCGCGAAGGACGATCTGTAAAGAAATGGTGTCCGCTGCCGCAATGGTTAAAAATCATATCCATCACCATTTTCAACCCTTTGCCGTGCGCTTTATCCACCAGTTCGATAAACTCTTCATTACTGCCGAAACGGCGGTCGGCATTATAATAATCTGTAATTGCATACCCATGATACGAACCGGGCATATCATTTTCCTGAACCGGATTGAGCCAGATCGTAGTGACTCCCAGATCAGAAATATAATCCAGATGATCCATAATACCCTTAAAATCGCCGCCATGGCGTGCAAACGGTTCATTCCGGTTTACGCTATTCTCACGCATCTGTGAGAAAGCATCATTAGACGGATTGCCATTGGCAAACCGGTCGGGCATAATCAAATAAAGAACATCACTGGAGTTGAAACCTACCCGTTCCGAAGAACCGGCCTGTCTTTCTTTAATTTCATAAGGAACAGATTGTTTCTTTTTTCCCTGTTGCAACCGGATTTCAAACGTTTCCGGCTGTACCTGGGACAGATCCAGGTACAGAAGCAGATAGTTGGGATTCTCTAACCGCACGACTTCTTTAATAGTAGTATATTGAGAAGTAAGAGTCACTTCATTTTTTGCAATATCATCCCCATACAACATAACCTGCAGTTCCGGATTATTCATCCCGGCCCACCAGAAAGCAGGTTCGACATTTTTGAGGGTAGCACTTCCTGATTGTATACAAAGAAATGCGAATAGTATATATATATATTTCATGATATAGGGCTCTCTACAACGTTTTCAATCCTTTGCGTTCCGCAGCATTAGTTGATTCCATAATGCTAATTGCATATCCTCCACCCGGAGCCGACAGTTGTTTCAATTTAGATTTGTTATTTACAATCACTTTACGGATAGTATACGCCTGTGGGTTTGTTTTATAATGGGCATCTTTTGCATCTGCATAGATAGTAGCCACATAGGTTTTACCCGGTTCAAGGAAATCAAAAGTAATCTGCGAGTTGTATCCGTTATAACCGGCCACATTTCCCACAAACCAGTTATTCGTTCCTTTCGCTTTCCGTGCAATAGTAATATATTCGCCCGGTTCGGCTTCCAGGTACTTACTTTCATCCCAATCAATAGCTACATCCTTGATAAACTGGAATGCGTCCGGAAAACGCATATAGTTTTCAGGCAGGTCTGCCGCCATTTGCAGGGGACTGTACATCGTTACATACAAGGCCAGCTGATTGGCGATCGTACTGTTTACATGCGACTTATTATCCGGATTCAGTTTTTCAATATCCATTTCAAAGATACCGGGTGTATAATCCATCGGGCCACCTACCAGACGGGTAAAAGGAAGGATTGTTACATGGTTGGCATTGTTGCCACCAAATGCCTGGTATTCCGTACCCCGTGCAGACTCGTTTCCAATGAGGTTGGGCCAGGTACGGCATACGCCGGTTGGACGTACCGCTTCGTGAGCATTTACCATAATTTTATAATCAGCAGCCTTTTCAAATGCGTATTGATAGTGGTTTACAGCCCACTGTCCATAGTGGTATTCGCCCCGTGGAATAATATCTCCAACATATCCGCTTTTTACAGAAGTATACCCGTTATCGTTCATAAACTGATACGCCTGGTCCATATGGCGTTCATAATTACGGGTAGAACCGGAGGTCTCGTGGTGCATCATCAACTCCACTCCTTTACTTTTCGCATAGCGATGTAATTCTTTTACATCAAAATCAGGATAAGGAGTAACAAAATCAAACACATAATCTTTAGAATTGCCAAACCAATCTTCCCAACCAACATTCCAGCCTTCCACCAATACAGCAGCAAAGCCATGTTCCGCAGCAAAGTCAATATACTTTTTCACATGTGCCGTATTGGCGGCATGTTTTCCGTTCGGTTTAGTTTTACTGAAATCAGTAACACCTAACTGTACGCTCGGCAGTTCGTCTGTATATTGCCAGGTACTCATTCCGGTAATCATTTCCCACCATACACCGATATATTTCACAGGTTTGATCCATGAAGTATCTTCAATTTTACAGGGTTCATTCAGGTTTAGAGTGATATTTGAAGCGAGGATATCACCAGCGAAATCACTTACGATTACTGTACGCCAGGGAGTATTACAGGGATCCTGCATATACCCTTTATCTCCAAGCGCATCCGGTGTCAGGTGAGACTCAAAAACAAAATTAGTATCATCCAGATCCAAATGCATACAGGCATAGTTTACCAAAGCGGCCTCATGTAGATTGATATACAAACCGTCTGCCGTTTTCATCATCAGGGCAGTCTGCACCCCTGTCGGAGAAAATGGAGTCTGTGAAGTATTAGGAGTAATGGCAGACTGCATCAATCCACGAATCTCTGACAATTTAGAGGTCGTGTAATCATACTCCTGGGTATCATAATCTCCGGGAATCCAGTAAGCGGTATGATCGCCTGCCATAGCAAACTGGGTTCTCTCTTCACGGATCACAAAATACACCAGGTTATCCTGCTGTGGGAATTCATAACGGGACCCCAGCCCATCATTAAAAAGGCGGAAACGAATCAGCATCCGGCGTCCGGTAGAAGCCTGATCTAATGTAACAGCCAGTTCATTATAATAATTACGTATAGTTTTGCTCTCGCCCCAAACAGGTTCCCAGGTTTCGTCTACAGTAGCAGTTTGTGTTCCGGCAATTGTAAAACCATTGTATAACGACATTTTTTCGTCCTGCCTGTCCAGCGGAGTACCTTCGGGCGAAAAATCCCAGAAATCACGGGAAGCAGATTCGGCTTTTAGTTCCAGTCCTAACTTACTGGGTTTAATAACGGGGGTGCCTTTATAGGAAAGTTCATAAACCGGAGTTCCATTGGTTCCGATAGAAAAATTCATTGTGAACCGTCCGTCAGGAGATTTTAATTCCTGTGCCGTTCCTGTAAACAGCGAAAAACAGCAGGCTAACAATACATATGAAAAAACTCTTTTCATGGATTATTTATTTAAAGTTTACGTTAGCAAAAGTATACGAAACCCTGTAACATAAAATAGGCTGGTAAGGCAAAAGAGTAAACCCATGTAACCTCTCAAAAAGAGATTACACCCTAACACACAATCAATTAAAAAAAAGAGTTTTTAGAAAAAAAGTAAGGTATTAAACAACTTAAAGTAACTCAAATATCGCACAAATCAGGGCCGTGCCTGCCACCCATATTCTATATACTGCCATGTGATGTTATTATTTTCATCTATCTCTAACAGAAGGAACCCTTCCCGCGTTCCATGGAAAGAACCATTCCACCAATTAGCACAAACGGCACCTCCGGTAACATAGTGAACACCCTGCAACAGCATCTCTTCGTGCAGGTGTTGGTGGCCCTGCAAAAACAGTTTTATGTTTTTACCACCAAATGCATTCAGCAGTTCCCGGTAATTGGCAATTACATCAACAAACTCATACCGGCCTTCCACTACAGGATAATAAAGGGAATAAACCGGAACATGGGTCGTACAGATAATAGGAGTAGAAGCCGGTACATCAGACAGTTCTTTTTTCAGCCAGGCCATCTGCTCCGGGCCAATATAATAACCGGATTCCGTACCTACCTGTACAGAATTCAGAATAAAAAAGCGAATCCCTTTTTGTTCAAATGTATAATAAGGGTCGCCAAAATATTTTTTAAAGAACTCATCACCGCCGGTAAATCCTTTCTCTTTATTAAAATGCCGGTCATGGTTGCCTATGGTAGGATAGTAAGGAATTCCGGTCTGGTCGAAAGTTGTTTTAATTACCGTATACATACTATCTGTTACCTCCTCAGGGAATACCTTATTCATTCCGCTCACATCCACCATATCACCTCCCGTAAGAAAGAAGTCTACATTCATCTCCTGCATTTTATCCAGGGCAGACAGCAGACCATTATACCGGTCATTGCTGTTAGACTGATTCAGATGAATATCGGTAAGAAACGCAAACCGTAGTTTTACCGGGGATTGTTGTGCCTGTATACATACGACAGACAGAAATAAGACAAATAAAGAAAAAGTAATTTTTGCTTTCATACTATCATTTTTTATACTTTACTCTGCTAAAAAGATGTGTTATAACATAAACACTCATTGGTGCTTTCAACAAATGATTATTATTTTAATGTGAGTTTATACAAAACCACAGTTGTATTACAAGTTTTTATTCTGTCCAAAACATTCCTAGTTCAACTATTTTAAGAGGGCATAATGAGTCCCGGTTTCTACTATTATACCCTCTTTTTCTATTTCCTGTTAATTGATATCAATAATTTCTTCAACATCACTCTCAATCTCAGATAATGTTAGAGGAGCTCCTCCTGCATATAAGACCAATTGGCAAAATCCACTTTTTCCTTTATCACCTATCTCAAACCGAAAATCTCTTGTAATATCACTAAATGGAAGTGTAACTTTCAAAACCTTTGTAGAAGAGTCATAATTCCATTCCGGATTTACTAAACCATTAAAATTTATCAGTTTTTCTCCGATCTGTAGATTAAAAAAACAGGTTGAGAGTGTCTGACAGTGATAGTTGTGGCTGGAATAGGTTGTTCGTCTATTTGTCCGGGTTGATAATATGTTCCTAATGGTCTTATAGGATCTGCCTCACTCACAATCACTTTTGTTGCAACCACGATATCGTCAACAGATGCGATTAGAGTAAACTCAACAGGCCATGCCCATCTATTCAGCATTGTACATTGATTATTAGTAGGTGTATTTGGAAATATTTGTGGATTTGGAGCAGATTCAGAATTTGAATTTAAACTATTTTTCCATGTAATCCTTGCAGATGGAGATACATTATAAAGAGTATATATTGCTTCATCTCCTCTGCTAATACTATCCGGACCTATTATAACAGGCTGACCTGATGCTATAGCAACTGCTTTATAGGCATCAACTAAACCATATCCCATTTCATTATTCCATGTTCCATTTGATAATATCTGATCGTATGAATAATCTCCGACTTTTCGACATGTTGATCCAAGAATACTTCGCACCTCCGTGTTTGTTAAATTAGGATTTTCAGATAATATCAAAGCTGCAATACCAGCTACATGAGGTGCCGCAGCTGAAGTACCATTAAACCAGACTGTGTAATCCAATTTAGGATAATCCGATGTTACAATAGTACCGCCATTTGAAGGATGTATTTTTGAATTTGGATTATATCCATCATTTCCTGTCAGATCAGTTGTCGGTATAAGTACTGCCGGTGCTACTACATCCAGATTCGTTCCGTAATTAGCTCCCCATCTTTCTCCATCACACGAGGTGGGTGATTTTCGTTCTCCACAGGGTGATACTCCTCCTACAGCAATTACATAACTCAATTTTGCAGGGTATGATACTTCCGAGTTATCATTCCCACTTGCAAAAACAACAACACATCCTTTTCCATTACGTCCATTGGTAACAGTATTAAGGATTGCATCATCAAGCAAACTACCCTCTAAATAAGCATGCCCCCATGAATTATTTATCACATCTGCCCCATTTCTCCATGCCCAATTAAGCCCATTGGCTAATTGAGCTTGTGCTGTTGTAGTTACTATTAAAGGATCACTTATTGACATCAACTTACAATCTGGAGCAACCCCTATGACCCCTATCGAATTGTTTCCGGTAGCACCTATGATTCCGGCTACAGCCGTTCCATGACTTCCCCGAATAGTACTGGGAGAACTTCCATTAACGGTATCGTAACTCAATGGATGAATGTTTCTTATCAGGTCTGAGTGAGTCCTTTGGATACCGTGATCCAGAACCGCAACAGTTATATTCCTTCCTGTTGCTTTAGTCCATGCTTTCCGAACATTAATATCTACTCCTGGAGTAAAAATATACTGTCCTCTATTATATAATCCCCATTGATCAAAAAAATACTCGTCATTAGGATAAAGAGCAAGATTCTCCAATAAAAGATCTGGCTCTGCATTTTCAAACTGTCCACTTTCATAAAATTGATTTGCTAGCTCCATTGAGTTTTTTACAGACTGCTTTGTCGTAGATAAAATATACCATAATGGCATAAATTCATTCTGCTTAACAATTACACTCTGATGTTTCTGCGAATATTCTTCTAATAAAGGATAATCTTTTTCTGTTTTTAATTTCACATAGAAGAAATTAGTTAAACCTATTTTTTCTCCGTTTTTTCCTGTAAAATAGGGAGAGACATTTTGTATCTCATCTACTCTCTTTAACTGTTCAACAATTGATTTATAATTATTCTGAAACGTCAAAATTTCACTTATATCTACTTCTGCCTAGTAAAAATCTTCTGTTACATTTAATTTTTCTTTCAATTGAGTAGAATTAGGCTCCATTACAAAGTTTACTATAGCTGCTCCAAATAAGTTTAACCTTTTTGAATTGCCGAGAATTGAAATAAACAGATAATTCTCGTTTAATTCCAATTTTTTCTTCTCATTGTGATAATAATAGTAATTTTCCATAAAAAATAGATTAGTTAATAAATAGATTAGCGATATATTAAACAATATTACATAAAAAAGAGGTTGATAAAAAATATAGATGTCTTATTCTCTTAATTTACCGATCTGGCGGACAGCTTCAAGGAAATTATCTTTGGCAAATTTTGCTTTGTTACGTACTTTCAGCCGGTAGTTATAAACTGTTTGCGGCGAATAGTGCAGAAAACCCGCAATCTTAACACTATCATTGATACCCAGCCTTACCAGGGCATAAATACGTAGTTCGGGCGACAGCAACTCTCCCTCTTTGGGATAAATATGTTCATCATCGTGCAAAAGCGAATTAAACCCTTCCACAAAATCAGGATACAGATTCAGAAACACCAGATCGAAATTCCGGTATAACTCCTTCAATTCATCCGTTACCAACGAAGATGAGCCGGTAAGCGTAACCAACTCTTTTGTCTGGTTGGCTTTTAGTTTACGGTTTACCTTTTTTCCGGAAATCATCTAATTTATCTATATAGGCCGAACACATATTAAACACATACCCGATATACTCCTCTTTTACCACATTCGATTCGGACAGGTCCCGGTTCACCTGGTTTAACTCGTCATTGATCCGTTTCAGGTCTTCGTTAATCTCTTTCAGCGACTTCCGGGCTCTCCAACGCCTTTAACTGCCTGAAAATATAGAAAACAGCAAAGATCAACACAACAGAAAGAAGAGAAATAATAAAAAGAAACAACTGGAGTTTCTGCTTTTCCTCTTTCATTTTTATATCGTATGTATCGTTAATCAACGGCAACATCCGCGAAATCTCCAGCGTACGGTAACGGGCATTGCCATAAATCGCATCTTCCATCGAACACTTAATATAATCATATGCCCGGTTAATATCTCCCCGGTCAAACATGATCCCGGCCAGACGGCGCAGAGAGATATACTCTTTTACGGCAGCCTGCAGGTCACCGATTGCCGAAATAGCCAGGTAAGCGATCTCTTTTTCCGGATCTCCCAATATATCGTAAACCATTGAAAGTGTGTATGCACTCAGGGCAATGTGATGCGGATCGTCCTGAAAGGTATCATAGGTCAGCAACGCCAGATGCAACGCTTCATCATATTGTTGCTGCTCCATCAGACTGGAAACTTTCGTCAGCATATGCCCCATATTATCCGGTGGCAAAACATCAACAATCGAATCTTTATATTGATATTCCAGCCGTTTATATTTTTCCCCCTCCTCTGCATTCAGCGTATAATCTGCCATTAACATATACAGAGAATGGTATAAATGATATATATACGACCGACGCGGATCATCCGGCCAGGTCTTTCCATATACATTTAATATATCAAACGATTCTTTATACATCCCGGTGATCATTAACGCTTCCGCCAGACTCAGACTGGCCAGCCGTTCTCTCACCGGATCATTCAATAATTTCGAAATTTCAAGCGTATGGTTTACATATTTAAGTGCAGAATCCAACTGAAAGGCCTTATACTCTTCAAAAATGTCCAGAGACAGTTCAAACTCTTCTTCCAGTGAGGAACTACGCTGAAGAGATCTCTTCAACAGATCAATTTGTTCTATTTTCCGTGAATTGTAGAGTGGGCGTTCCTGAATTGTTTTATCAAGGGCTTTAAGCAACGAATCTGTTGCCGGAGTTACAGCCTGTACCCCCCAGCCCGCAAGAATAAAAAGATATATAAATAGTAGTTTATACATTTGTCCGGTTCTATTAAGGATAACAAAGATAAAAAAAAGAAACGTTATTGTATATCAATTAGTTTATGTGTTTGCAAACTTAAATGCCACTGCGGATGCTGCAGAATATAGGCCACCACTCCGGCTGTATTCCGGCCGGAACAGGGCTGCAAACAGCGAAACTTTACCTCCATCGCTTCATACTCCGACAAATCCTGTCCGGTATAAACCACCTTCAGTTCGTCCGGAGCAGTAACATGCAACTCCCCTCCCTCTTTCGGGGAACAGGTAACCCAGTCAATACCTGCCGGCAGTGCAACCGTTCCATTGGTCTCTATCTGTATATATTTACCTGCGCCTTTCAATAATTGAATCAACGACTCCGTTATATACAATCCCGGTTCGCCACCCGTCAACACTACATGTTTAGCCGGATAGTTTTCCACCTCTGACACAATCTCCGCTTCACTCATCAGCCTGCCGTCCGCATGCTGTGTATCACAAAAATCACAAGCCAGATTACAACCTGAAAAACGAACAAACACAGCCGGGGTACCGGTATGATACCCTTCGCCCTGTATACTATAAAAAATCTCATTGATCTTTTTCATACCAGGCCGTATTGTTTTCAGACTCCTCCACCATTACTTTATAACAGGCAGGTAGCTGGTCGCATATCCACCGGGCCAGATTCTCGGCAGTCGGGTTAAAGGGCAACACATCATTCAGATTCTTATGATCCAGTTTTTCATTAATCAACGTTTTTACATGGGCAAAATCCATCACCATACCATCTTCGTTCAACTTCTCCGAACGGCACCAAACCGTAATCACCCAGTTGTGCCCATGCAGTTCTTCGCACTTACTCGGGTACGACAACGAGAGGCGGTGCGAAGCAGATATTACCATTCTTTTCTTAATCGTGTACATGAATACAAAAGTACATAATTTTATATTGGAAAGAAAAGGCCTATTCTAATTACCATCTTTTAAGAAACACAATTGACATATGTCAATTAATGCCGGGTTATGTATAAAAATGTTTCAAAATATATTTATACATAAAATTATATTCATTATATTTGCCTGTGTTAATCTCAACAATTAAAGTTCTTACCGGACTTATGTAGATTAAGAACTTAAAAAAACTGGACGCGAAAGTTTGGCAAACACAAATAAATAAACGCTAAACTTAAATGCTTAAATATTACGAACGTAAAACTATATTGTTAAACACTATTTTTTCAACTAAATCAATTATTATGCTGAAAAACAAACAATCGATCGGCTTAATTTTATTAGCCGGCACTCTATGCTTTTCCGGAAGTATACATGCCGAACTTGCGCCAATTAAGCACGAAGCACATGTTTCCCAACAAAGTGGGAAAATAACCGGAACTGTAGAAGATGTATTTGGACCCGTAACCGGCGCTGCTGTTATGGTGAAAGGTACTACAAATGGAACCATTACCGATCTGGACGGTAATTTTACCCTGGAAAATGTTCCCGACGGAGCAACGATCCTCATCTCTTTTATCGGATATGTAAGTCAGGAAATAGTTTACAAAGGTCAACCCACTCTTTTTATTAATCTGGAGGAAGACACCAAATTACTTGACGAAGTAGTAGTTACCGCTTTAGGTATTAAACGTGAAAAAAAGCCCTGGGTTATGCCGCCCAGGAATTGAAAGGAGACGCATTGGTAAGTGCCCGGGAGAGTAATATCACAAACACTCTTTCCGGAAAAGTATCAGGATTACAGGTAGTACGTTCAAGTAGTGGACCCGGTGGTTCTTCTAAAATCGTACTGCGTGGTTATAACTCATTAACCGGATCCAATCAGCCGTTAGTAGTGGTGGATGGTATACCCATTGACAACAACGTAGGTGGGGTAGACGATCCTTTTGGTAACAACGGGGTAGATACCGGTAACGGATTGTCGGACATCAATCCGGAAGATATCGAATCAATGAGTGTATTGAAAGGAGCTTCAGCAGCAGCTTTGTACGGTTCGCGTGCAGGTAACGGTGTAATCCTTATCACCACGAAATCAGGAAGAAAACAGGCTGGCCTGGGAATTACTGTAAATGCAGGTGTTACCGTCGAAAACAGATTCCTGAAACCAACTATGCAGAACGTATTCGGACAAGGAAATGACGGACTATTCGACCAAAAAACAAGAAATAGCTGGGGGCAACCTGTGGACGGTAGCCTGATGATGAAACAGGATGATGGGAACGAATTTGCTTATAGAGCATACAATAACGCAGACAATTTCTTCCAGACCGGTATTACTTTTACTGAAGGAGTTAGTATTCAACAGAATATTGACGGTACAGGAGTATTTGCGTCTGTTAACCGTTCGGACGACAAAGGCATTATTCCTGAACAGGGACAAAAGAAAACGTCCATCAACCTGCGTGGAACTACCGAATTAGGCCCGAACAAACGCTGGAAGCTGGATGCGAAAGTAACCTACATGAATACACAGGTTACAAACCGTCCGCTACAGGGGCTTAACCAGGGTAACGTATTAAACACGTTATATAATACACCTATTACCATCGATATGAGTCATTATAAAAACAGTATTGACGAATTGGGTAATATGGTATGGTTTGACAAACAGCAAACACCTCAGGAAAATCCTTACTGGGTAACGCAATACCGCACAAATGAAGATACCCGTAACCGTTTTATGGGAAGTATCTCGCTGGCATATAAAATAGCAGACTGGTGGAATCTGGAAGTAAAAGCCGGTACGGATACACATAATACAACTTACATCAATAAATTGTATGCAGGCGGAAATGTGAATCCGGATGGAAATTACGAAGAGAGATACGATAATTTCTACGAAAACAACTATAGCTTCCTCAATGTTCTCAATAAAGACAATGTTTGGAAAAAACTGGGCGGATCATTCACGTTTGGTGGAAACATCATGCTTCAGCGCAGACAGGAATCCAAGACAAACCTTCAAAAGTTACTCGTTCCCAACCTCTTTACGCTGAACAATGCTAAAAACAGCAACGATATCATTTTTGATCAAAAAGATATACAGCGCAAGATGAACTCTTTATATGGTTCTCTTCAATTGAACTGGGACGGATGGCTATTTATGGATGTAACAGGCCGTAACGACTGGTCATCAACAATGAGTAAGGCAAACCGTTCTTATTTCTATCCATCTGTAAGTCTATCGGGCGTTATCTCCGAAATGCTTCACAAAGCGGACCGCCCCCTCCCGTCATGGATTACATTTGCCAAAGGACGTGTTTCTTACGCACAGGTAGGTAACGACCTGGATCCTTATCAATTATATATGGTATACGAAACGAAAATGGACCCTCAGGGAAATCCGGTCGGATCCATGGGCGACATTCTTTATGACCCGTCCGTCCGCTCTGAATTAGTTAAATCGTGGGAAGCAGGTGTAGAATTGAAATTTTTTGATAATCGTTTAGGTATAGATGTAGCATGGTATAAATCCAACTCAACACGCCAGTTACTTGAATTAGATATGGACCCGTTCTCGGGATACAAAAAAAGAAAAGTAAATGCGGGTAATATCCAGAATACAGGTATGGAGTTTATGCTATACGGAACCATTTTCAATAATCCGAACGGATTTAGTTGGGAAAGTACTGTAAACGCATCCTTCAACACCAATAAAATTATTGAACTGGTAGATGGTATTGAGGAATACGGTATTCAGGTATACGACGGTTTACGCTTTACTGCTCCCGTAGGAGGTTATTACGGCGAAATTTACGGACGTAAATTCGAACGTGTAGAGAGCGGAGAGCATGCATGTAAAATTATTGTTGACAACGAAGGACTTCCTTTGCTGACTTCTGATAATCATTACCTGGGTAACCAGCAACCTGATTTCATGATGGGTTGGACCAATAGCTTCAAATACAAAAACATCTCTTTAAGTTTCCTGATTGATGCCCGTTTCGGTGGTAAAATTTACTCTGCAACCACAGCTAAACTATATGGTAAGGTATGGCAGCCGGTACGGTTATAGACGGTAAACGTGAAGCATTCGTGGTACCTAATAGCGTACAAAAAAGCGGGGATTCATACACAGCCAATACAACAGAAGTAATTCCACAGAAATACTGGAACCGTGTAGTGGATGGCAACATCGGATTAGGGGAAGCCTTTATATACGATGCGACTAATATCCGTTTACGTAATCTGACTATCGGGTATGACCTGGAAAAGAAATGGTTAAAGAATACTCCGTTCCAACGTATTTTTGTTTCGGCCACAGCCAACAATGTATGGATGATCCATTACAACCTGGAAGGCATTGATCCTGAAGCTTCATCAGCTACCAATACGAATGCTCCCGGATTCGAAATTCTGGCGCCTCCAACAACGCGTACATTTACATTTAATGTATCAGCAACATTCTAACAACAAGAAACAGAAAAGATATGAAAACATACAATAAAATAATAGGGGGTCTTGCTTCAATGCTTCTTTTTGCAGCATGCAGCGATTTCGAGGATATCAACCACGACCCTACCAAAGTAGACGAAGATAAAGTAAAATCTCATTATCTGTTAAACCGCTCGATTGTACATGCCCAGCAAAATCCGCATATCGCGGAACGGGTATTCGTAATCGAATGGAAATCTGCCGCCCGCTTCGACCGGGCAAACGGCTTAGCCACCGGAAACAGATATGATGCATACAACACCGACTATTTAAGTACTGATTTTGCTGTTGGTTGGCTGAATGATGTCAATATGGCAATCAACCTGAGTGAAAAAAGATCACAATTACCCGACCACGATTCCTCTGAACCGAATGTACTCCAGATGTCCCGTATCTGGCGTGCTTACCTGGTTTCAGAACTGGCTGACTGCTTCGGACCCATTCCTCCTGTAAATAAATACGATGGAGTAATTGATTACAAAAGTGTAGAAGAACTATATGACTTCATTCTACAGGAACTAAAAGAAGCAGCTGCTTCCATAGACGTTGATGCTGATATGTCTGCTGTAAAAGAGGCAGGTACAGATAAGTTTTTCAACGGCGACATGGAAAAATGGATCCGGTATGCAAACTCTATGCGACTAAGGTTTGCCATGCGTATATCCGGTGTAGCACCCGAAAAGGTAAAGGCGATTGTGGAAGAACTGGCAAAAGAAAATAAGCTGATTACTAACCTGGCTCACATCGCTTCAGTACAGGAAGTAGACGGTTGGAACGAACTGGCGGGTGTTATGTCACGCTCATGGAATTACCAGCCTGTTTCGTCTACTATCAACAATATGATGATTGGTTTGGGAGGTATTAAATTCCAGGTTCCGGAACTGATTCAGGATAAGGTAGTATTAAAAGATGCAAAACAGTATATGGGACTCTATTTCCCGGATCATCTCACTACTAAAACAAATTCTCCGGGAGCCGGGTATTTCTTCGATGGCCTGCCCGAAATAATCGACCCACGGGCTACGGTGCTTTACCATATTCCGGGATACGACGATGGAGAGCACTATTTCCCTAACGTAAACCTCGCCGATTCTGCCAGATTAGTGGATATAGATTATTACAAAAATCCGGGAGATTACAAAGAACCTCAGTATGTAACAACACTGACAACTAAATATACATGGAATACATGGGTAGCAGGTAACTGGGATTACAAATCAACAGTATCTTCCGAACTATTGCAGACTAAAACATTCCCCTCTATCTCCAAAAAATACCGGATGAGTACTAACAGGCGGATTTTCTTTGCTCCGTGGGAAACTCATTTCCTGCTTGCGGAAGCCGCTCTGAAGGGATGGAATGTGGGTTCTTCTGATAAGGTTCATTACGAAGCGGGCATTAGTTCCAGCTTTGAATATCATGGACTTACATTGCTCACAAATGCCTATCTTCAATCCACAGAACACAACCGGTTGGGTACATCTGTAGCTTACGATGATGAAACAGAAGCAACAGATTACACTGTGGATTATATTGACGGATATACAGGACTTCCGGGACAAACGGTATATAAATATCCGAAAAATACTATTTACAGAAACGGAGAGTTTAATAATGATAAACTAACAAAAATCATTACACAAAAATACCTGGCACAGGTTCCTTATCTGCCTCTTGAAGCCTGGAACGACCATCGCCGGTTAGGCTTGCCTTTCTTTGATAACCCGGCTGCCGAAACCGACTTTAATCCTTCAAACTATCAGATCCCATTGACAAAAAACAACTATATGGAATGTAAGTGGGAGTTTTACCAGGAACGTTTCATGTATCCCGAAATAATGGAAATCAACAGTAAAGACAGCTACGAAACAGCTGTTAGATTACTGGGTGGCAAAGATAATCTATATACTCCTTTGTGGTGGACAAATAGAAAATAAATTATCTTTTCCTACATATATTGAGTAAATAATAAAAGAGGGTAAATATGTAAAAGTCCGGTACTTTTCACATATTTACCCTCTTCTTTCACTCCTATTCATCCATATCTTCCATGTTATAGGTTTTCCAGGCGTTGGCCTTGCGATGGTTCTCTCTTTTGTGGCGTTCGGTGGGTTCAAAAAGATCTTCCAATCCATTTTCTGCAGAGAAGGTAGCAAAGGTACGGGGGTGCAAATTGCCCTGCCACTCACCGTTTACGAATTCTATATCCGGTATATCCAGGTCAGCACCGGGAGCAGTGATCTCTATCGAGGAATGGGGTATCCGGAAATACTCTCTCACCAATACATCGTCTACATCCTTTAGATATGCGGAACGAACAATCAGTATAGAGTCAGGTTCGTACCGGTATAACAGGATTCCTGAAGAAGGCAGTTGAAGAATAGATAGATCGCGGAACATATGTTCAGGGTCACATATATCTTCGAATTCCCTGCTGACAGGCAAATCAGAAGGCGACAACAAGGGTTGCATCGCAGCCCGGTCGTTATGCAACAGTGTTCCGTTGCGGATCGCATCGAGTGTTTCCTGATTCAGTTGATACTCTCTCTCCAGTTGTTGGGCCGGCACAGTTACACACATCATCAGCCCAAGTAATACATTTATAAACAAGCCTCTCATATCATCCTTATTTTCCCTGAAAACAACACCTTCCAGAAAAAGGTTTAGATGCGGCAGTATATCAATATACCTGTAAAAGGTTTTCTGATCTATATCATTGTTCACATCAAAAATATCTCCTATATTTACTCCTTAAATCTACTCATATGAAAACAGAATTAGAAAAATGTATGGCAGGAGAATGGTATGACTGTCATGATCCGGTTTTTATTGAATTTAAGGCAAAAACCAGAAAATTACTGGCAACCTATAACAGTATGCCGTACGAAAACAAAGCGGAAAGACGGCTGGTGCTGAAAGAAATGTTCGGAAGTATAGGAACAAATGTGTCGGTAGGGAATCCTTTTATCTGCGACTACGGACGGAATATTCATATAGGTAATAATGTATCTGTTAACATGAATTGTACACTTGTGGATTGCAACACCATTACGATAGGCACAATGTACTTATTGCCTCGAATGTTCAGATATACACCGCCACACATCCGGTAGAACTTGACGAACGGCTGACACCGGACTGGAATCCGGATGGTGAGGAATATTTTTGCCGTACGTTTGCCCTGCCTGTTACGATAGAGGATGGATGCTGGATTGGCGGAGGGGTTATTATCGTTCCGGGAGTAACCATAGGACGTGGCTCGGTGATAGGGGCAGGTAGTGTAGTAACTAAAGATATACCGGCTAACAGTCTGGCCGTTGGGAATCCGTGTAGAGTTATCAGAAAATTAAATGAAAAACAAAATGATTAAATTAGTTGCTTTCGATCTGGATGGTACTATAGGCGATACGATTCCAATGTGTATAGCAGCCTTTCAGGAAGCTGTAAGTCCGTATGCCGGAAATTTTCTTACCGAAGAGGAGATTATACAAACCTTTGGACTGAACGAAGAGGGAATGATCCGGCAGATAGTGAAAGAACGTTGGGAAGAGGCACTGGACAGTTTTTATATCCGGTATGAAGCGATGCACTATATGGCTCCTACCCCATTTAAAGGAATTAAAGAACTGATAAGAGAGTTAAAAAGCCGCCATATCACGGTTGCCCTTATTACCGGAAAAGGAAAAGGCAGCTGTGACATTACCCTGAAGCAATTCGGAATGGAAACGGTTTTCGACCGGGTAGCCACCGGATCACCCGAAAAGAATATTAAAGCGGATATTTTGCGAAGTATCCGGCAGGAGTATGATATACAGCCGGACGAAATGGTATATGTAGGAGATACCGTCGCGGATATCCTATCGTGCCGGGAGGCCGGTATACAATGCCTATCGGTAGCCTGGGCCACCTCTGCGAATCCGGAACAATTAGAAAATCACAATCCGGGATACGTATTCCTGACAGTTGAAGGACTAACAAAATATTTGTTAAAAGAAAATATATAATTACACCGGATTCGCACCACTTTCTCCAATCTTTCCGGGTTTACCATTCATTATTACCTCTCAGAGGAAGGAGAAATAGATGAACATCTTTGTTTGGACTTTTTTTTATTTCGAAAATCTTTTTTTAGATTTGTACGAACGTAAAACAAGAGCCCTGAAAAAGCACAACCCTAAAAGATGAGAGATGAATCTATTGATATTTATAAAATAATGCACCAGGACCCGGTTGCATTCAATAGGTTTGTGGATATCTATACCTCTCCCCCGTTTAAATATGCGTATGGTATTATTGAAAATAAAGAATCGGCAGAAGAGGTTGTGAGCGATGTTTTTCTGGAAGTGTGGAAAAACAGAGAACAACTGCATACGATTGAGAATATAAAATCGTGGCTCTTTGTAATTACTTACAGGAAAGCCGTGTCGTACCTGCGGAAAGAGAGTGGTAAGACTGCTGTATCGTTTGATGAGATAGATCATTTTATGATGGCACCGATACTTTCGCCAGACGAGCAAATGATCAGTAATGAGACAATAAAACAGATAAACCGGGCTATTGAGAAACTTCCTCCTAAATGTAAACATGTTTTTTATCTGGCTAAAATAGAGCGGATGCCCTATAAGGAAATCGCTGATATACTGAATATTTCGGTAAAAACAATCAATAACCATATTGCCTATGCATTGGAGGCAATTTCCGGATATCTGAATATTTCTGAAAAAAATAAGAAATCGTATAGGAGATTTATTTTCAGGTTGCGTCTTATATAGAAAGAATAGCAACGAATGACCAATAAAAATAAATATAACGATTTGACGGATCTGGTGGATAAACTCAATTCACACCAGGTTTTGAAAGATCAATTAAACGAAGAAGAAAAAGAATTCGCTTATTTTTGGGAAAACGCCTATAGCCCGGACATGGATACAACGGGAATTAAAACCAAACTGGAAGATAAAATACGAAAAGAACAAAAAAAGAAAAGATTCTTCTTACTGCTCAGAGCCTCTTCGATTGCAGCCTCTTTCCTGATCTTATTTGCTACCGGCCTTTATTTTTATACCATCAAAAAGAATAATAACACCAGTCAATACGATGATTTGCTAACCATCGCGGCCGGAATAGAACAGGAAGCAGAAGAGGTACAGGATGTAACCATTATTACATCAGATTCTCAACTTAATATTGCCAACGACGCCCTGATCCGGTATACGGACGAGGGCACAATTGAAGTAGGCTCTGAGTTAGTGGAAGAGATTGCCGCAACGACCGAGTACGACCAGTTAATTGTTCCGCGAGGAAAAAGAGCACGGTTAAATTTATCGGACGGTACCCAGTTATGGGTAAATTCGTTATCCAAAGTTGTTTATCCCCGTACATTCGATGATAAAATACGTTCGGTATATGTGCAGGGAGAGGTATACATGGAAGTGGCTCACGATGCGGAACGCCCCTTTCATGTGATCTCGGACGATTTTTCCCTCCGGGTATTGGGTACACAGTTTAATATCTCCAATTACGGAGGGAATGAAGAGACCAGTATAGTACTGGTAGAGGGTTCGGTAGAGATTACAGACCAACATAAAAACAACCACCGGATGATCCCGAATGATCTGTTAGCCATCAGAGAGGGAAGCATTGCGGATGTGCGGCAGGTAAACCCCGAAAAATATATTAGTTGGGTGAAGGGGATACTTATATTGGATGAAGATCATTTAGATTCTATTCTACACCGTTTAAGTATTTATTATGGAGTAACCATCGAATGCGGCAGCCACATCGCAAAAGAAAAAGTATACGGGAAACTGGATCTGAAAGACAGCATTACGGATGTACTGGAATGCATACAGGCTACTGTTCCGTTCAAAATTGAAAAACACCAGGAAAATATATACCTGACCAGGTAAAAATAAATCAGAATTATTAATCCTTAAATTTTACAGTAACAATGAAGAGTGAAATGTGACCTTAAAAAACAAAACCGGACAAACAGGGCTAAGTGTTCATCCGGTTATTACTTTCTTAATCAACATCTAGTATCAATTAAAAAAAAGAGTTTATGACAAAGAAAACTATTTTTTTGTATGGGAGAAGAATATCTAAATATTTTTTAACCATCAGTCTCCTTTTTGTTTTTTCTTTACAGCATTCAGATGCTGTTTCTTTAGACCTGAATCGTACCGTAAACGGTTTTTCTATGCAGGCTGTTCGGCAAACATATAAAGATATTCTGGACCACATCGAGAAAAACAGTGAGTATGTGTTTATCTATTCCAAATCAGTACATGACCGGTTGAACCACACCACATCAATCGCTGTTTCGGACAAAGAGATCGACGAAGTTTTAGATCAGCTATTTGCAGGAACCGATTTCAGCTTTAAGAAATCAGGCAAGCAAATTATGATTTCAGAGAAAACCGAAGCTCCGCAGACTACCCCTTCCAAAGGCGGACTGCAAGTAGAAGGGTATGTAACAGACCTATCAGGTGAACCGTTGATTGGGGTAAATATTTACGTAAAAGAAAATCCCAACATCGGAACTATTACAGATATAGACGGACGGTACCACATACAGGTACCCGACCGCTTTGCTGTGCTTAGTTTCAATTACATTGGTTTTGCGCCCAAAGAGGAAACAGTAGGAAACCAGAAGGTTATCAACGTGATCCTGATGGAAGATGTGGGCCAATTGGATGAAATCGTAGTAGTAGGTTACGGTACACAGAAAAAAGCTTCTGTTGTTGCTGCGATTACCAGTATTGAACCGGCCGGATTGAAAACGGGCACCACCCGTTCGGTAAGTAATAACCTGGCAGGAAATCTGGCCGGTGTAATAGGGGTACAACGTAGTGGTGAAACCGGATATGATAATTCCGATTTCTGGATCCGTGGTATCAGTACTTTTCAGGATGTAGCCCGTTCACCCCTTGTATTAGTGGACGGAATAGAGCGGTCACTCAACGATATTGATGTGGCGGAGATCGAAACTTTTTCAGTATTAAAAGATGCTTCGGCCAGTGCAGTATATGGAGTACGGGGGGCCAATGGAGTGATTCTTATTACCACCAAACGCGGACAGGCCGGTAAAACCCGCATTAACATATCGGTAGAACATTCTATCTCCAAACCTACCAAACTACCCCAATTTATAGGTTCGGCAGATTATATGGATTTGTTTAATCATATAAGTAGACAAAATGGAGGTGACGACATTTTTGATCCTTCATCAGTAGAAAAATACCGTACAGGATACGACCCGGAAATTTATCCGGATGTGGACTGGATGGATGCCATTTCGAAAGATTTTGCACAAAACACACGTGCTTCTTTTGAAGTGAGCGGAGGAACGGAACGGTTGCGCTACTCTTTTGTAGGGGCTTATTACAACGAAAAAGGGATCACTGAAGTCGATAAAAATCAGGATTGGAATTCAGGTTTAAATCTGAACCGGTTTAATATGCGTAGCAATGTAGATATGAATATTACACCTACTACACTGATGAGTATGAGTATCGGCGGATATCTGCAACGCCGTCAGGCTCCGGTTAAGGCTATGAATGAATTCTTTGACAATGCGTTTGTAACTCCTCCTTTTGCTTTTCCAAAATATATGAAGACGGACGATTACCCAAAGGAGATAAAGGAGAAAATCCATGGGCTCACCTCACACAAACCGGTTTTAAACGGGATGCGCGCAGTAAGTTGGAAACACTCTTTTCTATTGAACAGGATTTAAAAATTATACTTCCGGGATTGAAAGCTAAGGGTATTTTTTCATTTGATTATTATACAGAAAATAGAGTTATACGTGAAAGAAATCCATTTTATTATTTTCCGGCTCAGGAGAGTGATCGTGACCCCGAAACCGGTGTACTGACATTGAGAAGTAAAAATGATGATGGACAGGAGCATTTGGGACATAAAGTAGAGGGTGAATATGGAAATAACAGTACTTATCTGGAAACCAATATTACATATGACCAGACGTTTGGTGATCATTCTGTGAATCTGCTGTTGTTGTACAACCAACGGGATTATGATGAAGGGAAAGAAGTTCCTTTCCGTAACCAGGGATTTGCCGGACGTTCTGCCTATATCTATAAGGGACGTTATATCGCAGAATTTAATTTTGGCTACAACGGGTCTGAAAACTTTGCTAAAGGAAAACGATTTGGATTTTTTCCCTCTTTCGCAGCTGGCTGGATCATGTCTGACGAACCGTTTATGGAGCCGGTAGAAAAGGTAATTGATAAATTAAAATTCAGAGCCTCTTACGGATTGGTAGGTAACGACCAGCTAAAACGGCGGTTTGCTTATATCTCTACAGTAGATTTTGTAGAAGGAGGAGATGTGGGAAAAGGTGGTTATAAATGGGGTACATCGGCAGGGTGGTTCGAACGCACCGGACGCCGTGAAGGTGAAGTGGGAGTTGCCGACCTTACCTGGGAGACAGTGGCAAAAACCAATATTGGGATTGAGTTGGGGTTATTAAAAACAGTCCATTTACAGGTAGACTTTTTTCATGAAATGCGAAGAGATATTTTCATGGAGCGGAAAAACTTCCCCAGCTTCTCCGGTTTTGTAAAAGCACCATGGGCAAACTATGGTAAAGTGAAAAATCAAGGTATTGATGTCTCGCTGGATATTAATAAACAACTTCGTAAAGACCTGTTTATCGGAGTACGTGGAACGATGACATATGCTAAGAATAAAGTAATTGAATTGGATGAGGAGTTAGGTAAAATAGGAACACACAGAAGTGAAACCGGTAAACCCGTGGGCCAGCTATTTGGATTAATCGCAGAGGGATTATATACAGTAGATGACTTCAAAGATTTGGCAACCGGAGAACTAAAAGAAGGTTTACCTATTCCTACATTTACGAATCGGGTTTATCCGGGAGATATTAAATACCGGGATCTGGATAAAAGTGGAACAATCACGGTTGATGACAAAACAGCTATCGGAGGTACTGAAAATCCGGAGTTGGTATATGGATTAGGTCTGAGTGTAATGTATAAAAATGTCGATTTCGGTGTTTTTTTCCAGGGTAACGGACGTACCTATCGTTTGATCGGAGAAGGTGCACACGAATTCTTGCCGGGCTCAGGAATGGGACGCGACGGTAATATATTCACAAACGCATTAACCGACAGATGGACAGAAGAAAATCCGCGGCAGGATGTATTTTACCCTCGTTTGTATGTGGGATATAATGAACATAACTCGCAGCAGTCAACCTGGTGGTTACGGAATATGAGTTTGCTGCGCCTGAAAAATCTGGAAGTGGGTTATACATTACCTAAAAATTTGATCAAACATGCAGCTATGGAACACGCACGTATTTTTGCACGGGGTACAAATCTGCTCTGCTTCTCTGACTTCAAACTATGGGATCCGGAAGTAGGATCAAATACAGGATTAAAATATCCGTTAATGAAAACATTTTCACTGGGATTGGAAATAAGATTTTAAAAACCTTTTATTGTAATAATATATGATACGACACATTTTTAAATATGTATGTCTTATTACTATCATAAGCTGTTTTACAGCTTGTAGTGATTTTTTGGATAATGCACCGGATGGTGAGTTGACAATTGAAATGGTTTTCAACGATAAAACCCGTACGGAAGACTGGTTGGCTGCTATTTATAATAAAATACCGGATGGATATTTTAACACTATAAAAGATTATGATATTTTTGGCGACGACTTTACTCCGTCTGCCGGGTGGGAGCCATTCGGCTGGGAGTCTATCAGTAAACTAAATGGTAACTGGACACCTTCCAGCGGAGGTGCTATTGACCATTTCTGGAATGATTTGCCTAAGAGTATCCGTTCGGCTTTTATTTTTCTGAAAAATGTACGGGCACTTCCTGCCCAGCAGGTATATGAACAGGATGCTGAATATATGAGAGGTGAAGCCCGTTTCCTGATTGCTTATTTTTATTCTTTACTGGTGCAATCATATGGTGCAATTCCATTACAAACATGGCTTTCCAATTTTGATGATAGTGCAGAGCAGTTAATGATTCCACAGACTCCTTTTGATGAAGCGGTAGAATGGATTGCCAATGAATTGCTGGAAGTATCCAGAATACTACCGGCCTCTTATACTGATAACCGGAAATACGGACGTGCTACTTCTGTAAGTGCACTGGCTGTAAGAGCCCGTTTAATGCTATTTGCAGCCAGTCCGTTGGTGAATGGCAATCCTGATTTTAAAGGATTTGTAAACAGTGCAGGCGAAGAGATATTCAATAGTGTGGAAAATCCGGATAAATGGAAAGACGCTGCGAAAGCTTGTCGTGATTTAATCAATGAAGCACATGCCAATGGGTATAAATTGTACCAGGAATTCAATGACGACGGTAGTATTGATCCGTTTCTGTCTTATTCAAATGCCATGTACACAGAGTTTCATCAGGGAAATAAAGAAATTCTTTTTGTACGTACTCAATCAGAAATTAATGAGTATGGCAGACACGCAATTCCATACGGTCTCAATGGAAATGGAGGGCTTGGGGTAACTCAATCTTTGGTAGATGCTTTCTTTATGAGCAATGGTTTACCGGCTATTATCGGCTATACGGCAGATGATAAACCTATTATCAATACAGAATCAGGATACAAAGAGTCAGGATTTGCAGAGGATAATATGATCATGAAGACTAAATGGATAGAGGGCTCATCTAATGCAAAAAAAGACCAACCGGAAAATATTGTTGCTCCTAAAGGTGTTTTTAATATGTATTACAACCGGGAACCCCGTTTTTATGTCTCTGTTCTTTTCAACGGTGCCTGGTTGCGTATTGGAGAGAGAGGCAGAATTTTGTACTGGTGGCAGAGATGGTATCGGAGCAGCAGGTGCTCCCTGGGATGCTCCGCAGAACGGGTGTCTATTGAGAAAACGCGTACACCCGGATACAGATGTTAGGGCAAATCATTATCATCCGTACCGTCCATCTATTTTGTTCCGTCTGGCGGAATTTTATCTTAGTTATGCTGAAGCTTTAAACGAATCGGAACCTAATAATACAACTGAAATATTGAAATACCTGAATATGGTGCGTGAACGGGCAGGTATACCTACCTATGGTACAGGCGCCGGACAAATACCGGTTCCCTCGGGTCAGGCTGCTATGCGTGCAGCAATACATCAGGAGCGCCGGGTAGAACTGAACTGCGAACCGTTTATCCGTTTTGAAGATATGCGCCGGCTGAAACAGATGAATCTGGTGAAGAATAAAAAGTTTTATGGCATGAATGCTGCTGGTACCCAAAATAGTGATGATCCGACAAATCCGGAAGCATTTTTTGTAAGAACACCTTACTTTACCCGTTATCTCTCTGAGAAAAATTACTGGTTCCCTATTCCCCAGGCAGAGATAGATAAGAATCCGGCAGTGAAGCAACTTCCGGGATGGTAATATTAATTTAATTCAGTTATATTATGAAAACATATTATAAATTATTTATACTATTTCTTTCTGTATTCTGTGGCTTTAGCTGTAGCGACGACGATGATAAGACCCGTGCAGACATTACACTGAATATGGAGGCTGTAAGTTCTTTTTTCGTGAACGATACAATTATTCTGGATAGCCAACAGTTGCAGGCAGAAGCACTGACCATCAACTGGGAAAAAGCAACCGATCTGGGAGCTGATTTTTCAATTGATTATATTTTCCGGCTCGATATTGCAAATAATGAATTTGAGACATCTACCGATCCGGAGATTATCAACGATGAATTTAAAAAAAGCTATACAACAGAAGAGCTAAACGACCTTTTACTGGAGCGTTGGCTGGTATTTCCGGGAGATGTAGCTGAACTGGAAGCCCGTGTTGTGGCAAAGGTAGAAGGACCAAAGTTCTTCTATCCCGAAATCGGTACCTGTTTTATTAAGGTACAAAGTTTCCCGCTACCATCAGAACCTCTTTATTTAGTAGGAACAGCAACTGCTGCCGGTATGAATCCGGCAGAGGCTATCCGCATGGAAGAGGTTAGTAACGGGTTGTATTATACCTGGAAAGGAAACCTGACACAGGGTGATTTTAAATTTATCAGTAACCGGGAATCGATGTTACCTTCTTTGAATAAAGGGAAAGATAACCAGACACTGGTGGAACGAAAAACAGAAAGTGACCCGGATACCTGGTTTACAATTGAAGCAGATGAACCGGAAGGTATCTATGCAATCAATCTGTACAGAAAGGATATGACTATTGATTTCCAATATGTACCTTTCGAAAATGTATATCTGATTGGAAATGGTTCGGATGCGGAATGGGATGCAAGCCAGGCGTTAGAATTTCAATGGAATCAGCGTACACCTAATATTTTCACTCTTCAGGCAACTTTAAAAGAGGGAGAAATCAAAATTCTGACAGCACGCGATTTTGGTTCTTATACTTTTAAACCTTTAGAAGCAAACGGTTCTATCCAGAATTCCACCTGTCAGGGAGAAAACGGTGGAGAAGACCTGAAATGGGTTATTAATGAAGACGAAGCCGGCGATTACCTGATCACACTAAATACAGTGATACCATCTATTGAGTTCACTAAAATAGATTAATAGATAAGGCTAAAGATTGGTTTGGTTGATTTTTCAGACAGGAGGTGCTCCATACGGAACACCTCCTATTTATTCTTTGAACAAAATTTATTATTAATGTACTATGAAACAACCTTTATTTAACCCTTCTATTTACTTCTGTCTGTTTTTATGTTTTGTTTTTTTCAATTGTGGTGGAAAGTCTGTCCGGTTAGAAGAGTCTTTAGTGACACAAAACAAAGATATGATTATTATTTCACCGGTATTCGATGAATATGTGACTTTTGATTTGAATCATTTAATAGATTCCTTGAGGTATATAAAACTGGAATTAACAGATGAATCTTTAATTGGTGAGATAACAAAATTAGAGATTTTTGAAGACCGGATTTATATTTTGGATTACAATACCAAAGCATTATTTGTTTTTTCTATAGAAGGTGAATATCTTTTTAAAATACATCAATTAGGAAATGGCCCCGGAGAGTATTCCCAACTGGATTTTTTTACTTTAGACAGGGAAAGGCGCCGGATTTATCTGACAGATCTTATGAGCTATTTTATTATAGAATACGATCTGAAAGGTAATTACATCTCCCAGGTAAAAATTCCATATTGGAACAGAGGAATTTTACCTGTTTCGGATGATACCTATTTTATTTATTCCAATTATGTAAATAATAGTACAAACCTTTCTCATGAGTTTAATATGTTTTATACCGATAAAGCATTTAACATTAAAAAAGGATA
>JAJQAZ010000164.1 GCA_021203545.1 Tannerellaceae bacterium
TTGACATTTTGTAAATTATCAAAATGTCAATAACCGGGTAGGTATTGCTATATCCCCGTCATTCGGTGCAGTCATGTTCAGAAGGTTTCAGGTGGCTCTATAATACACATCCTTTTCAAGCCGTAGGCCTATTCTATCTTAGGCCCCGGCAATGCTCTAACGTTTATACATATCTTTTATGTGTTGTTCGCCCTTGAAAAGGGCACCTTAGTTTAGCCCACAGCAGAATGAGCGTAGCGAATGCCACCGTGGGTGGAGACAGCAGATAAGATCTGCGCCCTGAAAGGGCAACACTGTAATTACTAATTAATTATGATGTATGAAATGAATTTGCAGGTGTTTTTATCTGGGCCTTCAGCAATTTTATAATATTCCCGAATACCAGCGCAATGAATTTGCAGGTGTTTTTATCTGGGCCTTCAGCCCGAATAAACGGGGTATATGCTAACCCACGGTGGCATTCGCTACGCTCATTCTGCCGTGGGCTGAACTAAACTGCCCCTGATAAGGGGCGAAATAACATCAGTTGTCAAAGGCTTCATGGGGCAATTGACATTCAATGTCTTCGAACTTACAAATAAACATACAAAGATATGTATAAACGTTAGGGCAACGCTGGGGTTACCCTCTACGAGGGTGGAAAGAGGTGTGTAGAGAGTAGCTTAAGAGGGAAAAAAATATGAAATCAGCTTTTTACGAATACCACTTTTTAGCAACATAGGGAAGTCATAATGCCGGACTATAGGAACTATCAAAAATAAAATGAGACCTTTGCCAGAATAAAAATGGGAAAAGGGTTGATTAATGGGTTTCCTGTTTTTTCCGGATACTGCCGGGCGACTTTTTGAAGTTTCTGATGCAATAATCGTGGAATTGTTGGGAGGAGTTGAAATTGTATTCTTCTGCAATCTGTTTGAACGTTTTACCGCTGTTGGTAATGTCGAATAATATTTTGGCTGATTTCTTTTCATTCAGCCATTTGTACGGAGTTACTCCGAACACTTTCTTGAATTTCTTGTTAAAACCGGTTTCGCAATAGGTGGATAGTTCGGCAAATTCCTTGACATTTTTTACTTTGCTCCAGTTGTTTACAACAAACGAGGCAAAAATAAAATCGTTATTCAGTATAGGCTTAAAGCAATTACACAGATCTTTTTTATCGTAATAAGCATACAGGATAAACAGTAATTCTTTGATCTTTATATCATATAGTACTTCATTAATTAAATCACTTTGCAAGTAGAAGAGTATATCTTCCAGATAGCGGCATAAAATAGCTTTTAGTTGCAGAATACCAGCTTCTTTACCTAACTCGTATTTCCCATATTCGGCAAAAAGATCTTCTATGGAATAGGAGCCATACAGATTCTGGAAAGGATCCAGATAAATTACTACGATTTGAGTGGATGCAGCAAATATTATTTTATAACGGGTTTCTGCCGGTAAAAACAGGGCCTCATTCGTCTGCAATATTACATTAGGATAGATATCACACCCCATACTACACTCACCACTTATCACAAAAAAAAAGACCGTTCATAGAGGTAATATCCTCATAGCTGTCTTCATCTGTAAAGTATAGTACTTGTATTAACGGTTGTTTGGTTTGTTCTGCGCTTCTGCAATATTGCATTTTTTGAAAAGGATTAGTTTTCATACTTCACTATAAGTTAGTCTGTTTCTTTTAAAATACTTCATTTTACAAATCTTAGAATTAGGTCTAACGGAGCGTTTCTAATAAATATTATATACACAAATTCCTTCTTCCGTCACCGGTAAAGTGATAAAAACGGAAGCAGATATTTTAATGGGTTATTGCAAAGATACACAAAATATTACAGGGCAGAGGCTTAAACGATCTTTTTTTTAAGAGCATTTGTGGTTTTTTATGAAAGAAAAAACATCTATTGCTTTTTGTTAAAAGACAATAGATGTTTCGCTTAGTATAAATATTGTATAGTATTTTACCGGATGAAAAGTAATTCCCTGTATTTAGGCAACGGCCACATCTGGTTGTCCACCATTAATTCCAGATCATCAATATGTTCGCGAATGGTATCCAGATAAGGAGCAACCTCGTCATGATAAGCAATCGCTTTACTCCGAAGATCGGTAATCCGGTTTGCTCTTTTACGGGCTTCTATCATTTCATCTACCATTTTAGTAACCGCGTTGATATGTCCGGCAATCTTCCGGATCAACCGTTGCTGTTCGGCAGATATTTCAAGGTAATCCTCTTCGTTGAATGTCGCTTTCAATTTGGTAATATTATCCAACAGGAGCGACTGGTAGCGAATTACTACCGGAATAATATGGTTCAGCGACAGATCACCTAGTACGCGGGCCTCGATCTGTACTTTCTTGATGTAAATCTCCCATTTTACTTCGTTGCGTGCTTCCAACTCTTTTTCGCTTAAAACATGGGTGGCTGCAAACATCTCAATAACTTCCGGTTTCAGATAAGCATCGTATTGTAACGGGATGCTGCTTTCGCAGTCCAGGCCGCGTTTGGCCGCTTCCTCTTTCCATTCGTCGCTATAACCATTACCGTCAAAACGGATAGGTTTGGATTCTTTAATATACGCTTTCAATACTTCAAAAATAGCTGTCTCTTTGCTTTTTCCGCTTTGGCACAGGTTATCAACCTCTTCCTTAAACTGCATCAACTGGTAAGCTACTGCCGAGTTCAATGCCAGCATGGCCGAACCGCAGTTGCAGGAAGAACCCGGTGCGCGGAATTCAAAACGGTTACCGGTAAAGGCAAAAGGCGAAGTACGGTTCCGGTCCGTATTATCCAATAACAACTCCGGAATTTGTCCGAAGCCTAACGAAAGACGTTTTTTATCATCTACCTCAATGGCATCCTCAATGGCACTGTTCTCGAACTTATCCAGAATTTCGGAGATCTGTGTACCCAGGAAAGAGGAGATAATAGCAGGGGGAGCCTCGTTGGCACCCAACCGGTACGCATTGCCTGCAGAAGCGATACTACCTTTTAACAACGCATTGTATTTGTAAACAGCCATCAGGGTATTTACCACAAAGGTGATAAACCGTAAATTGTCTTCCCGGTTTTGTCCAGGCGAGAACAGGTTTTTACCTGTATCGGTACCCATAGACCAGTTGCAATGCTTACCGGAGCCATTTACACCCATAAACGGTTTTTCGTGCAGCAATACCCGGAAGTTATGTTTGCGGGATACCCGTTTCATGACAGACATTAATAACTGGTTATGATCGTTTGCCAGATTACACTCCTCGTAGATCGGAGCCAGTTCAAACTGGTTCGGTGCCACCTCGTTATGGCGTGTTTTTACCGGAATACCCAGTTTGTAACACTCTATTTCCAGGTCTTTCATAAATTCCTGGACCCGTGAAGGGATAGAACCGAAATAATGGTCGTCCAACTGTTGGTTCTTGGCACTTTCGTGTCCCAGCAAAGTACGCTCGGTCAGGGAAAGGTCCGGCCGGGCCGAATAAAGATCCTCATCAACCAGGAAATATTCCTGCTCCCAACCCAGGAAACAGGTTATTTTATTTACATCTTCGTCAAAATAGTTGCACACCTCTTTGGCTGCCTTCGAAAGCGCCTCTACCGAACGGATCAGCGGTGTCTTATAGTCCAGCGCTTCGCCGGTATAGGCAATAAATACGGTAGGAATACACAGGGTATCGTCTACGATAAAAGCAGGCGAGGAGGGGTCCCACGCCGAATATCCCCGTGCTTCGAACGTATTGCGTAAACCTCCGTTTGGGAAACTGGATGCGTCCGGTTCCTGCTGCACAAGCAACTTCCCGCTAAACTCTTCTATCATACCACCGTTACCGTCGTGCTCCACAAAAGCGTCGTGTTTTTCGGCTGTACCGTCTGTCAGAGGTTGAAACCAGTGTGTATAGTGTGTAACCCCTTTTTCCAGTGCCCACATACGCATACCGGCAGCCACATGGTTCGCAATTTCGCGGTCAATAGAAGTTCCGTTGTCAATAGAATGGGTCAGGGCTTTATACGTCTCTTTGGAAAGATACTTTTTCATTGCCTTCCGGTTGAATACATTCTCCCCGTAGTAGTCGGAAACTTTCCGGTCGGGAGTAACTGCTTCAACCGCTTTGCGGTTAGAAGCTTTTTCTACCGCGTTAAAGCGAGTCGTTGACATATAGATTGTTTTTGTGTTATATTCGACTACAAAGATAATAAAAAGTCGTCAATATTGTAGCAAAATAAAAGACAGACCACTTATAATTACACAACTAAAGAATAAAATACGGGGCTTATATTTTTCCGGAAAATGAAGAAAAAGTAAAGATTGTGAAGGTTGAAATAAGAATTATGAACAACCGGGAATTAAATAGCCTATACTTTTGTTTTTGTCTGATAGTAAGGAATCTGTATTAGTGTAGTAGTTATTTTATATTATAAAATATTCTGTTTAACAAGCGGAATAAACAAACCTGAATCCAATGAAAAGTTGCTTTATTCATAAATATCATAAAAGGTATTTATGCCGTTCCGGTATTTATATCCTTTTCCTTTTTCTTCTGTGTTCATGCATAGATAGTACCGGGCTATGTGATAGAGGGGGCGAACAGGCATCTACTGTTACCGTTACTCTAAGCCTGCCCGGTGATGTGAATGCCCAGTCAATGAGCGAAGGCGACGAACACACTGTAGAGCGTTTACAGGTACTGGCTTTCAGGGAAAATACCAATTCCGGCGAATATTATTACGCCTATGCCGCGGAGGGGAAAAACTTTACCCTTTCCGGTAATCTGCTTACTTTCGAAGTAAGCCTTTTGCAGTATGCGGAAAAACAACAATTCCTGTTTCTGGCGAATGCACAGGAAGCCGTAACAAATGCATCCCTGACGGTTGGGATGGAGATAGAGGATGCTATATCGGAACTGGTTATCACAAATACCACAGAGTGGCAGGCAAAAAACAAAGGGGTAACGGATTGGAAAACCGGCGCGGATGCCTCTTCGGATGTAGTCCGCTATATTCCTATGTATGGGCGTACGGAAGAGATCGCGGTTATTCCTGAAGTAATGAATACCTATAATTTACTTCGTATACTTGGCCGCTTCGATATTATTAATACAGCCGCTAATTTCAAAATGGTATATGCCTGTCTTTTTCAGTGGAATGACTGGGGATTCGTTGGTTATGACCCGTTAAACTGGAATGCGGACCGTAAAACAGTTCTTTCCGCAAACATACCTGGCGGAACAATAAAAACCAAAGATCCCTAGTTTTATTATTCGGCAGACCCGGACGGCAAACAAATAGAGAGTTCTATTTATACTTTCGAAGCGAAAGGAACCACCGGACATTTACAGGCCACAGCATTGGTTATAGGTGGGTATTATGACGGAGACGAAACAACGATCTGCTGGTACCGGGCTGATATTCCTGAATTTGATAACAATGATGAACCTATAGAGGGAACCTATGGTGATATTCTACGTAACAATTTATATCTGTTTGAAATTGATGAAGTAAATGGCCCCGGTTACCCAACCCCGCCGGAAGCCTACGAAGGAGGTGTACGGATTCATGCAAATGTACAATCGTGGAATCTCGCCACACAAATAGTCATTCCGGATGGACAGTACCGGTTTGAAACCAGTCATTCCACAGCAAATTATGATCGGGAGGGAGGTGCTATTACAATTGAAGTGAGTACAACCCATCCGGCCGGGCTGGTTTTAGGAAATGTAACCGGCGGTACGGATTGGTTGACTGTATCGCCATTGAGTGTTACCGGTGCATCGGGGACATTCCAGGTTACGGCAACCGAAAATATTACCGGTTATGAGCGTCTGGGATATATTCAGGTTAGAGTAGGCAATCTTGATTACAACATAAAAGTTGTACAAAAGGAGAGAAGATGGGTAGAAGGAGACCAACACCAGATTTATTATAAGAACGGCAAAGAATATGAAATAATTGTACAAAGTATTAGCCCGTGGGAGCTTGAAGTAATTGACGATCGTGGTGTGTTAGTAGAGTATTTTGTTACGCCGCAAAATGAGAATGAATCAAAAATAAAATTCACCATGAAAGATAAAGCCTGTGATGAACTGTATGATGCCGCTTATTTTATTTTCCACGACAAGAATGGCATTTACTCACGGCAATCTATCCGGTTGTGAGTATGGAAAACGATGAAACAGCACCTTACGGACCTTTTAATTGTTTGATCGTTCCTGTAGGCCAGACCATAGAAGTTCATAGCGCTTTCCGTAAAGCCCGGGGAGTGTGGTTACACGGAGACGGTGTTTCCGGGCCGTTAGAAGATACCGGACTGAGTGCAACGGCAACTAAAAGTATGTCGATAATCTGGCAGGACGGGATAGGAGTTGTTACAACTCCGGTGATACATAATAACGGAACCGAACAGGCCTATTTCACCGTAAAAGGCAATGCGGCGGGCAATGCGGTTGTGGGATTAATGCAGGAAGGTAAAATTATCTGGTCCTGGCATATCTGGGTGGTGAATGCCAATGACCAACCGGGAGATATAAATGGCTGGCTGGACCGGAATTTAGGCGCGTTACAGGATAAAATAAACTCTGCTAACTCTACAAGTATGGGGTTGTTGTATCAATGGGGAAGAAAAGATCCGTTTGTAGCATCCAACAGATATAATTCGGAACAGAATACAATAGGAGCGAAGAATGTGTATGATGCATCCGGAACCCGTATTGCCGATTCGCAAACAACAGAATCCGGAAGTCCTTATCAATCGGTAGCGGGAATAGATAATAATTTAAAGAATGCGATCATGAATCCGTTTATATATTATGGAGGGATAGGTATAACTACTAACCCGGCCGTATCTGTAGGTTATCATCCGGTTGCCGACTGGTATTGCGAGAATGCTTATTACGTACAGCATAAAGGACGGTTTGAGGGGCAATCGCATAATTTATGGAATGGCAAAGCGCAGGGCAAAATGCCATTCGATCCCTGTCCGAAAGGATACCGTGTGCCCCGTATGCAGGATTGGGGAGTAGATGATAGTCTTGACGAGAACCTGATAACCCCTCTGGCCGGTATAAATAATGGTCATCAGATTAGTAATTATGGGGTTACCAATCCGGCATATGGAGGGAATTACCATAAATCGGGCTGGCGGTATTTAAATGGTCAGTATTTTGCCAATCCGGGTGTGGTTGGATATTACTGGTCGTCAACCAATGGACATCACAACCGGAATGACTTTAATTTCCATTCCCGGATTATAAGGCATACCGGATACAATCCCGTAACGGAACCTTTCGATGTAATTCAAAGTTATGGACGTGCGCACGGGATGAGCGTTAAATGTGTAGCTGACGATAAAGATTAACTATTTTTTATTGGAACAAATTAAAAATACGAGGTATGAAGTTTATATTCTATCCTATAAAGCAGTTGTTTTTCTTTCTGGTATCAGCTACCATTCTTCTGTTGACTATTCCGGCCTGTTCTAAAGATGCCACAAATCCGGTATTTCCTGACGGTGAGGAGGAAGAACAGGAAGACGAAATTACATTGATTCTCCGGATACCTGCGCAGGAAGTTCCCCTTAGCCGTTCCATGGGTAATGGGGAGGATTATGTAGTTAAAGAAGCTGTTATCCTTGCCTTTTCAGTAGAAAATACTCCTTCTTATAAAGAAACATTAGCCTATTACAGGGAGGGGAGATACATCTCATCTTCGTCCGGTAATAATTTATACAGTGTAACGTTCAGGGCTCACCTGAAGAAATGGGATTATAAACTGGTAATAATAGCTAATCCCGGTGAACCTCTGAAGGACCGGCTTGGCAGACTGCCGGACAATGGTATTACAGACAAAGTGGATATCCTGAAATTGTTGCAGTATAGCCATACCGGAAAATGGAATGCCGGAGATAATTATACTCCTATTCCTATGCATGCTGAAACAGGCGTAGAAACGATTGATACGGGAACTACGCTGAATGCCACTCCTATCCTTATTCGTATGCTGGCCCGTATGGATGTGTCTGTTGAACTGGATGCCTTGTCCGAAGGTACTTTCAGGCTCGAAAAAATATATCTGGCTAATTATAACACCAATGGCTATGTTTCCCCGCTATGGAATAATAAGGGTGTCACCGTCACAGATATATCCGGAATCAACCTGCCACCGGATCCCGGAGTAAATACGAATACCGTGTTGGAATATAGAGTGCCGGGTGCCGGTTTAACTTCGGCTGCCTATAAGGGCGAAATTTATACCTTTGAAACAGCCAAAGTAGAAACTTATACTACGGATACGGAATTTTATAATTCGGTATGCCTCATTCTGGAAGGTAGTTTTAATGGCGAACCCAATACTTTTTACCGGATAGACTTAACCAATCAATCTACCGGCCGGTATATGCCAATCCTGCGTAATCATCTGTATGATGTAATCGTCACACAGGCAAACCGTTCCGGATACCGTACATTGACAGAAGCCCTCCGGTCGTATGGGGTAACGGTAAATGGCGGGTTAAGAAGCAGAATCATCAGTTACTATATGGGTGATGTTACAAATGTTGTTTTTGACGAACACTATATGCTGGGAACAAATACAAAACAGGAACCCTATGAATTTGCACCGGCAGGAGGCACCGGCAGTTTTATTATATATACAGACTATCCGCAGGGTTTTACATTAACAGTCTCTGATCCGGAAACCGGGCAGCCCGTTAACTGGGTAACATTGTCAGTGGCACAGGGTGTAGGAACACAAACAATCAGTTATACAGTTCTCAATAATAGTACCGCAACCCGCCAGAGTGATATTATATTATCAGCAGGCAGGTTAAGGAATACTATCCGGATACGTCAGTCAGGTTCTTAATGGTTAATTGTTTGGAAATGCCTGATATTTTTTATCTATTCTGTTTTTATTAATTCATTTTATTTTATCTTTGTTACCAGTCGGATTTATAGCTTTTTATTGATTGTAATGTGCTTGAAAAACAGGTTTTTAGATTATGTTACTATCCGGTTTTCACCAGATTACAAGGCAATAAAATGCTATGTGAAAAATAGTTGTTTGTAAATAGACCTAACTGAAAAATATAATTATAAAAAATGGATGGTTTCAAATACTCTAGTGATTCTTTAAATCTATGTACGCATCCGGAAATTATTCAAGAATCTCCTTATGTATTTAAAAGAATACAAATACCACATGATTCCGGTTTACAGAAGAAGGCAGAAGCCTCAACTATTCTGTTTCTGATACAGGGACGTTTGCAGATATCCGCGGAAAAGAAAGAAAAAAAATCATACGGCCGCAGGAACTTTTTTTCTGGGCGGAAGGTATTTCTTATGAGTTGCTGGCAGAGAGCACCTCTGAAGTATTTATTTTCAGTATTCCCGATATGGTTATTTTATATTGTCAATACATAGGAACTATTTTCCCCAACCGGAATAATCGCCCCCGGAAATATATAAATATACTTCCCTTAAATAAATTGATGGTTGGTTTTCTGGATTTAATGATTTTTTATAAAGAAGGCCAGATACTTGACCAGACTCTTCTTAAACTTAAAGCCCGCGAACTTTTCCAGTTCATAAGACATTCTTTTACGGATGAAGAATTAGGCGATTTTTTTTCTCCTATTTTAAACAAACAAAATTACTTTGTTGTAAAAGTACATGATAATTATACCCGGGTAAAAACAGTCCGGGAGTTAGCCTGTATTTGTAATATGAGCCTATCCTCTTTTCAACGGACTTTCCGGAAAATATTTAAGTATACACCTCATCAGTGGATTATAAAAAAGAAAGCAAGCCAGTTACTGAAAGATATATCCCAATCTAAAAAACCATTAAAAGAAATAGCCGGAATATATGCATTCTCAACTTTCTCACAATTAGTGGATTTTTGTAAGAAACATATGGGGATGTCTCCCGGTGAAATAAGAAAAAATAAAAATAGATTTGTTTTGTGAATTCTTTGAATGAATTTCAGTGCAAATGCGTACACAAAGCCTTTTATTTTTGCAGACATGTGTAAAGTGCGAATAGCGGTATAGCTTTTTTCTATGTGAACTACTTAAAATACTAACTTATGAGATTAACTAATAGATCCTCCATGAACCATGATTGCATGCAAAAGGTAAAAATAAAAGCAAACGAGGAATTTATGCTGGATGCAAAAATCTCCGTTTTTGTTTTTGTTCCTTTTTCTGATATATGGTTACAACCGGGGCAAAAAAAAAGAAAAAGAAATAGTTGAAAAGCAACATATGATTTTTCTTTTTCCGGGGATTGTCTATACACTTACTTCTGCGGACGAACAGGACCTTTATTTTCTTTTTATTACTGACCCTTCCATATTATATTATAGATATATATCCTCTTTTTTCCCTGCTGATCCGGCGGGTGAAAAAAAGATTTTTTATCCGTTGCCAATAGATAAGATTGTTATACGGTTAATCAGGCAATTAGACATCTATTATCTGGACGATATTCTGGATCCCGAATTGTATGCAATAAAAGTAGCGGAATTATTTTATTTGCTAAACTCTTTATATACAAAAGACCAGTTAAATTCTTTTTTCTGTTCGGTGCTCGATCCGGAACACTATTTTAAATCTATTGTATTAGTCTCTTACAATGAAATAAAAAATATTGAAGAACTTGCCGTACGTTGCGGATTAAGTGTTTCCTCTTTTAACCGTAAATTTCATAAAGTATTTAATGTTGCTCCTTATAAATGGATCATCCAACAAAAAATCCGCCATATACAAAACAGTTTGCAGGAGTCTAAAAAACCTCTTAAAGAGATCGCGGACGAATATGGATTCTCTTCGTTTTCCCAGTTTAATGATTATTGTAAAAAGCATATAGGGATGACACCCGGCCAGATCCGGAAAAATGAGCTTTGCCGGAATCTGTGAATTAAAAGGTTGTTTTTGTGACCAAACGGATTTTCCACTCTCTGTATCTTTGTCTTAGTAAATGGTAAGTAAAGCATGTCTTAATTCCTGATGTGATAAGTGTATATAAACTTATTTCTTTATAAAATGAAATGAAATGAAAAGTGGTAATCCGTCTGGACTCTTTTTTTGTCCTTTTTGTTATTTTATATTTTTCCGCTTTCTACAAGTGGATCAGAGAAGGTTCCACCACCCAGGTGGGCTATAAAAAGCAATTTGCTTTATTGGGCGGCTACAACTCCTAATGTTGGTTTTGAATATGCTGTTTCTAATCAGCTAACCCTTACTATCATGGGGAGTTATAATCCGTGGCAATTTGGTAACAGGGAAGAAAATAAGAAGTTTAAACACTGGATTATTCAACCTGCTGTACGATTCTGGAAATGTGAAAAGTTCCAGGGATCTTTTTGGGAAATCCATACACAATATGGTAGATACAATAGCGGAGGAATTAAATTGCCTTTCGGGCTTTATCCGAATCTTGAAAACCACCGGTATCAGGGATATCTGGCAGGAGGCGGTATAGGCTATGGTTACCAATGGTTGATATCCGGCCGTTGGAGTCTGGAGGCGGTGATAGGACTTGGCTATTCATATTTGAATTATGATAAATATGAATGTCACCGGTGTGGAGAGTATAAGGGAAAATGGGACTATCATTACTGGGGACCCACTAAATTAGGATTATCAGTAGTTTATTTCTTTAAATGACGTTTTTTTAATCAATAGAATATACGTAATGAAAAATAGGAACTATGTATTCTACGGGGTTTTATCACTCTGTCTGGGGTGGACTATGCTTTCTGCACAGGAGGTAAGAACGGTTAAAGAAAACTTTCTTTTTCTGCAGGAACCCCGTCAGACATTTCAACTGGTGGAAAAAGAAGATTCGTTACATCTTATGATGGATTTTTATATCCCTTCTTATTTAATACAATCTCATCAGGCGTGGAATGTTATACCGGAGGTCGTAGCGGGAGAAAACAAACAGATTTTTCCTTCTATTCTTATAAACGGAAAAAACGTTCGGCATATTATCAGAGAAGACTGCTTTTTAAAGATAAAAAATTAATCTCCGGACGGCCTTTGCTGGCAGGTGAGATAGAAAGCGGTAAATACACCCATGTGAGTTATTTATATGCCATACCTTACGAAAGCTGGATGGATACAGCGTCTCTTTCTTTGCAGCAGATATTTTATTCCTGCAGAGACAAAGAAGAAAAATATGTTGTTGGAAATTTAACGAATGTGCAGACACAACCCTATATACCTTATATACCGGCTGTGTATGTAAATTATATAGAGCCCCGGATAGAAGAAAAAGTCCGTCAGGTGCAGGGTACGGCTTATCTGGATTTTGAATCGGGAAAAACGATCATTAAACCTTCTTACCGCCGTAATCCTGAGGAGTTGGCAAAAATAGCCAATTCTATTAATGAAGTAACCTCCAGCGAGGATGTGCGCATACGTTCTATTCGTATAGAGGGATTCGCCTCACCCGAAGGATCTGTACAGCTTAATGACCGGTTATCTATGGGGCGTGCCGAAGCATTAAGCAACTACCTGTCCGGCCGGATGGCCATATCCAGATCTCTTTTTCATACTTATTCACGGGGAGAAGATTGGGAGGGTTTAAAAAGGCAGGTAACAGAAAGTTTTCTGCCGGAAAAACTCCGGATACTGGATATTATAGATAGTGCGGATGAACCTGACAGAAAAGAGGCCCGTTTAAAGAATCTGGGTAGCAGCGTATGGCAGGAACTGATGAAAAACTACTTTCCGGCGCTTCGCCGTGTCGAGTACCGTATAGACTATATTATTCGTGAATATTCAATGGCCGAAGCAGAAGAACTTTTAGAAAGAAATCCCGGTCACCTGAGCCTGGCCGAATTGTTTGTTGTTGCTCAAACCTATGGAATCAATTCTGAAAAATGGAACGAAATCATGCGGTTGTCCGTATTGCTGTATCCGGATGATCCGGTAGCGAATATAAATGCCGCCGCGGTTGCTGTTATTACGGGAGATATGGAAAGTGCCGGACGGTACCTCGAAAAAATAAAAGAGGAACCGTTGGCTGCAAACAACCGGGGAGCCTGGTACATGCTTCTGAAAGAGGTGGAAAAAGCGGAAGAAAATTTCCGGCAGGCGGATGCACAGGGAATAGAGAGTGCACAACAAAATCTGTATGAGCTTGAACAGGTGAAAGCGGACATAGAAAAAGAGAAAAAACGGAGTATAAGATAAAACTAACCGAATATATAATTTTTGATTTACTAATTTTTAATTTAACGTAGTTATGAAATTAAACAAATGGACTTTAGGGATGATGGCATCAATTATGCTGTTTTCCGCGTGTAACAAAGAAGAAAATTTAGGAATTGACGGAATTTCTCCTGAAAAAACTTCGGTAAAGATCAGATTAACCTCTCCCGATGCCGGCTCCAAGGCAGAAGGTAGTTCTATCAATGGTGATCCTATTCAGCTTTCTGATGGATATCTGTTCTTTGCATCAGACAACCTTGTAACAAAAATAGTAGAAATTTCCGGTACCGCATCTTCTTCGGATGACAACACGGTTGCATTAAGTGATTTACAGGGAGCAGGGGTAACAATTGGAAATGTTCCGGACAACTCCACCCAGGTAATTTTGGTAAGCTGTGCTCCAACAAGTAATTTATCAACAGCTCTTGCAGGTCTTTCCGCTTCCACTCCTGTAGATGTTCTGAACAAAGTAACAGCCAATACCGCGGATATGGGTGCGGCTGACGGAACTGCTAAAAATGTGGCATTGTACGGAAAAGGAACTATTGACACTACTAACGATCCGGCTGAAGTGGAAATTAAAGTATACGCGATGGCATCACGTATAGAGATTGGTAAGATTACCGGAACAGGAGATATTGAATCTTTTGAAGTAGCGGGTATCTATATGAATAACTTCTATCAGAAAGCCAGTATTGATGGAACGACGGGTAGTGATTTAATTTATTATTCACAGGATAACCAGTTTGAAGAAGGAAAAGGTGTGTTTACAACAAATGGAATCCTGTTTGATGCCTATAGCACTCCTCTTGTAGCGGATCCCTCTAAAGTTGTGGAACCGGTTAGCGGAGATGTTTGGAACTATTTTTTATTGCCGGCTACCGCCAATGCGCAGGCACCCCACATTATCGTTGTGCTCGAAAATGTAAAACTGAAAAATGCGAGTGATCCTTCCAGCCCGATCGTATTGACCGGACAACAGTATCTGTCTGTTAAAGGATTAAAACTTGCCAATAACACAGAAGTGGTACTTCAGAAAGGATATGTATACCACATAAACAATCTGTCGTTTAGTGAAGAAAATGTAGACGATGAACCGGAAGTAGAACCTTTCTCCGTAGAGGTAACTGTTGAGCTTCAGGATTGGGAGTTTGCTTCTGTAAATGTAATCTGGTAAGTAACCGGAAAAAGTTATCAGCCACTTTTAGCCTGTCTGCCGGTGGCTGGTAACTTTATTTTTCCTGTATAAATTTAAACCCTCTGTTAATAAAAAAATGACAATGAAACATTACACTGTAACCGGCTTACTTTTCATCTGTCTTCTGTTTTCCTGTATGAAGGAGGACCTGTCGGAATGTCCGGAAGGAAATCTGCTTTTACGCTTTTCTTACGGGGAGGAGGGTACTGAAGGATTTCAAAAAATCGCTTCTTCGGTAGATGTATTACTTTTTGATTCTGTTTATCAGCTTGCCGCACATCACCGGATAGAAAATGCAGAGAGGGTGGAATCCGTACATCTCATTGCAAATCCGGGAAACTACGAGGTGGTATGCTGGGCAAACAGTGGAACAAATACCTCTTTTGAAGGACTCCCCACTCGTTCCCTGGATGACTATTTGTTGAAAACCACCTCGTTTACGCAGGGCGATTCACTTTATTATGCGCCTGCGAGTGTTACTGTAAAAAGTGGAGTGCGAACGGAGGAAACTCTTTTATTCAGCCGCTCTCACCGGGTTTTACATGTGTATGTGGAAGGGATGGAGGATTTTTATTACGGAGAGAATCTTTTACCCCGTTTGCAGGTAACGAATATACCCGGGGGGTATGATTTCCGTATGCAACTTCAAAGGGATGCCCTGCTCATATTGGAAGGTTTAAGCCGTATGGCCAGAATAGAAGAGAAACAGATCGCTTATATTCCTTTCTTCCTGCCGGTTGCTCCTATTGAAGACAGTACTGAAGTACGCCTGATAAAAAACACAGATAACAGTATCCTGACCCAATTTCTTCTGAATGATTATCTGGAGGGAACAGAATTGAAAAACGATGACGATATACATATTCATATCGGATTCTTTAGTAGTGGGATAGAAATAACAGTACCCGGTTGGGGTGGGGTAGAAGGTGTAGAACCCGGATGGTAAGATAAAAATGTAGTTATTGAAAAAAGAGATGAATTATGAGAATACGTAAAACACATATATCCGGTAAGTACATGAAACTGATTTTGTTTCCGGTTATCATACTTGCTTTATCTTCCTGTATTGACGATAAATTTCAGCAGGCAGAAGAAATTACGGCCGAATGTGAAGTTCTTTTCTCGCTTCGTTTGCCGGGTGATACATCCGATGGTACCCGTATAACAAAAGAATATGAACATACAATTAAAGATATAGTTGTTCTGATGTTTAAACCACAGGGAGGAACATTCGAACATATGGCGGTAGGCAAAATCGACCCTGTTCTTAATACCTCTTTTTCTGTAACTTTAAGAGACGGTACTTTTGATATAATAGTGCTTGCCAATTGTACAAACTGGCTGGCAAAATCTTTCCCGGAAGGAATTGAAAAAGGTACTTCGCGTGAAGATATTGACGGGATTTTATTAGCTAACTTAAAACCGGAAGAATACTGGAATATAAAAGAGGGAACTCCTGGTTTTATCCCTTTTTATGGAGAAATCAAAAATGAACCGGTTTCAGCCGGTATGGACGTTTATCTTTTAAGAGCCCTCGCTTCGATAGACATAGAAGTTGCTGCTGCTAATTTTGAGATCGAAGAAATTTATTATTATAATCATCCGTTAGCAGGCTATCTGATTGCTGATCTGGAAAAATACAATGACTGGGAACCTCATATTTCAGGAGACCGTGAACTGAATCCATTACTATATACTCCTGACGAGGCTGCCAGGGAATATAAAAATGAAATCTATACGTTTGAAGCCCCGGCAGGATCAACTGCGGATTTCCGTGGGAATAGTTGTCTGGTAATAGGGGAAAAATATAATGGTGAAAATACTTCTTACTATCGCCTTGATTTTACTGAGAAAAATAGTGACGGAACTTTAAAATATATGCCCCTGGTAAGGAATTATAAATACGAGGTAAACATTCAGGCTGTAAATTCCCGGGGCTGGCCTACCCCCGGAGAGGCTTTTAATGCGTTTCCTGTAGATATGGAGGCGGAAATCGTAGTATGGGAACAAGGTTTTAATGAAGATATCGGAATAGGGGCCAACACCTTTACTCTTAGCCAGAGTTCTTTTACATTCCCCGCATGGAATGATGAGGAGGAAGGAGTCGATTTTACAGGTTCTATAGAGATAAAGTCTACACAGTCCTGGACATACCAGGTGAGTGCTTTTCCGAATTGGATTGGAGGAAATGTTGAGGACTGGTTTACTCATTCCCGGCAAGGGAATACAAATGACGATGTTATTGAATTTCAAATAAAAGAAAATTATACTCCCAAACGGGCTGTTTACATACATTTTAAATCAGGAAATCTGACCCATGTGGCAACTATCCAGCAACGTACGGGCGAATATCCCAATTCCTATATTCTGAAACCGGGCGAACAGTTAGAAATGCCTGTAAAGAAGGCTTATCTGGTATGGGAGAGCGATCTGTTGAATGGTGGTTCGGTATTGGGAGATGCCAGGGAAACTTTGTCCGGTCCTGTAACATGCGAATTGCTTTGGCAGGATGCTCCGGGTCTGGTAGATGTGCGCCTTAACGGAGATGGCGACCGGGGTGAAAATACAAAACTGCTGGTAACGGCCAATGGTGCCACAGAAGGCAATGCGGTTATTGCAATCAGGGTAGATGGAATAATCCGGTACAGTTGGCATATCTGGGTAATCGATTATGATCCTGAAGAAAATACGTTGTTGTATAATAACGGGTATCAGAATTATGTTTTTATGGATCGCAACCTGGGAGCGACAACTATCACTCCGGGAGAACTTACAACATTTGGATTTCTTTATCAATGGGGGCGTAAAGATCCCTTTCCTGGTGCTAATGTGGTGAGTATACCGGAACTTCAATCGAGTAAGGAACATAAACCTATTTATGTAGGGAACTCTAACACACCCAGTACGGATGCGATTATAACATTATATCCCTCCAACTTTAATTTGCCTGCAACCCTGATAAATCCGATGAATTATTATCAGGGAGGAAATGTCAATGATTATGATTGGTATGCCACCCCTCAGGGTAGTCATAACAATTATTTGTGGTGCGATGAAAATGGTTTTAAAAATCTTTTTGATCCTTATCCTGCAGGATGGCGTGTGCCGGATTATACACGCAATGCCAGAACCGGTGCTCCCCAATATTCTCCATGGTGGTGGAAAGCGGGTGAAAATCTTTGGACCAGTACAACGTATGGCAGAATATTGGATGGGCATTTTTATCCTTATACCGGAATCCGGTATAATGAATCCTATTCCACTATGGGAAGAACCGGGCGTTATTGGGCGGCATCGCCTAATGGTGGAACCGGGCTTCATCTATTGATAGGCAGTAGTATTAATCCAAGTTTTAGTATGGCCCGGTCATACGGCTTCTCGGTACGGTGTGTTCAGGATTGAGAACTGAAGAGGATAGTAGAAACTGTATAAAAAAGTAGAACAAATGAAAACAAACAGCCTATTAATCAATCTATATTTCATTTTTCATTTTTCATGTCCTCCTGTTTGATTGATAAGGATGAAATATACATGGAAACGGAAAATGCCGGGAAGGAAATTCTCCTCAAGGTACAGGTCTCCGGACATTCGGCACCTGAGTCCCGTGCGTTTTCTGCTACCGGTGAAAACTCTATTCAGACACTGGATGTATTCGTTTTCGAAGAAAAACCGTCCGGAGAGCAATTTGTATATTACAGGCCTGCCACACATATAGAAGGAAATACCGGTACTACATCCATTCGCACTTTTTCTGTTTCTTTACAGGAAAGCGAAGAGTCCGGAAAGGTTCGTTTTGTACTGGTTGCCAATATGAGAGACCGGATTGAAAATATATCTTTTCAAAAAGGAGAAGATAAAGAAACAGTGTTAAAAAAATCACTTTCGATGCCGGCGATGCATGGGATACTTCTACCCCCGGTATTTACCCATGTGGGGAGAAAGCAAAGATTCTTACCGGGTCACCCCGTCGCTTTCATCTACCCATATTGGAACCATCTCCCTGTTTCGCTCCGTAGCCCGGTTGGATATAGGAGTCAATATGACAGGTGCTGATGATGCACCCCGCGGGCTTCAAAACGGCCGGTTTTTAATTGAAAATGTCAAAATCTATAATGCTTCCGGCAAAGGATATGTAGCACCGGATTATGCAAATTTTGATCCGGCAGGCGGAGAAGAAGGAAAAGGAATAGTAACAGTTCCCACTATACCGTCAGATGCGTCTTCTGTTATCCTCTCTTATAATCATAATGTAGAGATTATACCGTATGGTTTCCACCGGGAGATTTATCTGGCCGAAACAGAAGCCTCAGCCGGACATACCATACTTATCGGAGCTTATTATATCCCTCCGGGAGAATCACTCGCTACAGTGGATAAAACCTGGTACCGGGTAAATCTGTATGAACCGCTTGAATACGACGATGACTTTGAAATAGACCCTGAAAAACCGGATGAGAAGCCGCCGCTCCCTGAACGTACGCTATGGGATATATTGCGTAACTACCGTTACCGGGTTAATATCGTCCATGTGGACCGGGCGGGGTATAATTCCGAAGAAGAAGCCTATGAAAATGACCCTGCAAACCTGCTTACGGATATTTCCGTGTATGATGAATCGGGAGGTATTAATTATATTATCTATGATGATAATTATATGTTGGGATTAGAAAAAAACAACTATATTTTTACACTGGATGAACATACGAATGTCTCCTTTCCTATACTCACCAATTATGAATCGGGGTGGAGTTATGAAATAACAGATTCGGCCGGCGAAGATGGCAACCCGGTTTCGTGGATTACTAATGACAGCAGAACTACTAATCCTGCCGGTATAAAAGATTATCTGACGATAACTATCGAAGCCGGGGTTATTAGTAGAAGAGCCTACATTCATGTACAAGCAGGGATTTTGCAAGAGGTAATCACTATCATACAACAGTGATTACCTGATTCAGGTGCCTTAAAATATACTCCAGGCAACAGTAAGCCCTGCCATCACAATGGCAACCATACTCATCAGTTTGATCAGTATGTTGAGGCTGGGACCGGAGGTGTCTTTAAACGGATCGCCTACCGTGTCTCCAACTACTGTTGCTTTATGAACTTCGCTTCCTTTACCACCGAAGTGTCCCTCTTCCACATATTTTTTGGCATTGTCCCAGGCTCCTCCGGCGTTGGCCATAAACACAGCCAGTACAAAACCGCTGCTTAGGCCACCGATCAACAATCCTACAACACCGGAAACCCCAAACACAAGCCCGGTTAGAATAGGAGCAATAATAGCGATGACCGACGGAAGTACCATTTCGCGTTGTGCCCCCCGTGTAGATATCGCCACACAACGGGCATAATCAGGAGTGGTTTCACCTGTCAGGATACCTTTCATTTCCCGGAACTGCCGGCGCACTTCCTCTACCATCGAACCGGCAGCACGTCCTACCGCATTCATGGTTAGCCCACAGAACAGGAAAGCCATCATCGAACCGAGAAACATACCGGTCAATACCCGTGGATTCATCAGGGTAACATCATAGTAAACCATAAAGTCGGTAAACGTAGCTTTAGATAATTCGATAGTCCGTCCGTCGGCAAACGAAAGAGCCGTTTCTCCTATCCGCATCAGGCCGATCTTGATCTCCTCAATATAAGAAGCCAGTAAAGCCAGTCCGGTTAGTGCCGCGGAACCAATCGCAAACCCTTTGCCGGTCGCGGCAGTTGTATTTCCTAACGAATCCAGTGCGTCCGTACGTTTACGAACTTCCGGTCCTAACCCGCTCATTTCGGCGTTTCCGCCGGCATTGTCCGCTATAGGTCCATAGGCATCTGTCGCCAGGGTAATACCCAGCGTGGATAACATACCCACAGCGGCGATACCAATACCATATAATCCCATGCCTACATTTTCGAAATCAAAACCGGAAGCGAATAGGTAGGAACAAATAATACCCACAACAACTGCCAGGACAGGAATGGCTGTTGATAACATCCCTAAACCAATGCCCGAAATAATCACAGTGGCCGGGCCGGTTTGCCCCGCTTCGGATACTTTGCGGGTTGGTTTATAGGATTGCGATGTATAATATTCGGTAGCCTGCCCGATCACAATACCTACCACTAATCCGATAATAACAGAACAGCTAATCCAAAACCAGTTATCCAGCCCTAACAGATAAAGGATGCCAAAGGTGGCTAAAGCGATTAACAGAGAACTGGAGTTCGTACCGGTAGCCAGTGCTTTCAACAATTGTTTAATTGTGGCATTTTCTTTGGTCCGTACCAGAAAAATACCCAGTATGGATAATAGAATCCCGACAGCAGCAATCAGCATAGGAGCAATCACCGCTTTGTATTGCATCCCCACATCGCCCGACGAAATAAAAGCCGCCGCGCCTAATGCCGCCGTTGCCAGGATAGAACCGCAATAAGATTCATACAGGTCGGCTCCCATGCCGGCCACATCTCCCACATTATCTCCTACATTATCAGCGATAGTGGCCGGGTTACGCGGATCATCCTCCGGAATACCGGCTTCCACTTTTCCAACCAGATCGGCACCAACATCAGCCGCTTTCGTATAAATACCTCCTCCCACACGGGCAAAAAGAGCCTGTGTAGAAGCGCCCATCCCGAAGGTAAGCATCGTAGTTGTTATAATAGATAATTTATGAGTAGGATCTAATACATCTGCGGGAATCAACGCATTCAGTAGAAAATACCAGAACGAAATATCCAGTAATCCCAGCCCTACCACTACCAGACCCATAACTGCCCCGCTACGAAAAGCTACCTGCAACCCTTTGTTGAGCGATTCGCGGGCCGCGTTGGCTGTGCGTGCCGAAGCATAGGTGGCTGTTTTCATTCCTAAAAAGCCGGCCAGGCCGGAAAAGAAACCACCTGTCAGGAAAGCGATAGGCACCCATTCGTTCTGTACTTTCAATACAAAAGCCATAAATAAAAAGAGGATAACCAAAACCAGGAAAACCAGTACTACAATTTTGTATTGTTGTTTCAGGTAAGACATGGCTCCTTCCCGCACATATTGGGCAATCCGGGCCATAGTAACAGTTCCTTCACTTTCTTTCATCATCTGCCGGAAAAAGTACCAGGCAAAAAACAGGGCTATAACAGAGGCGGCAGGCACCAGCCAGAATATAGGTGTAATCATAAGCAGAGATTTTAACGTTTAACAGATATGCAAATGTAATTAAAATTAGGTGAGAAAACCAACATTTTCCCTGATAATTGTGGTTCATTTTAAAAAAAACGGCATATTTGTGTTAGCAAATAAGAAACAAAAGTTAGATGAAACAAGGTTCAAACCCAAATGTTTATAAAATAGGTTTAGCCCTTAGCGGAGGTGGCGCCAAAGGTTTTGCACATATTGGTGTATTTAAATTACTCGAAGAATGCGGCCTTCAACCGGAGATTATTGCCGGTACAAGTGCCGGGGCACTCATGGGGGCTCTTTTTGCCGATGGTTATCCGGCAGAAGAGATCCGGGAACTGTTTACCGGAAGGGAATTCTCCGAATTTGCCCAACTGCAGTTACCTAAATCCGGACTTTTTAATACAGGCCGGTTCCGTGCATTTCTGAAGCGGCACATACGCACCAAAAATATAGAAGACTTACCGGTTCCGCTGGTTATTATAGCAACCGACCTCGACAACGGTGTTAGTCATGAATTCCGTCACGGACCTCTGGTGGATGCTGTCACAGCTTCGTGTAGCGTTCCGATAATCTTTTCGCCCGTTGTAATAGAGGGTACCCATTATGTGGATGGAGGTTTATTCCGTAACTTTCCGGTATCAAATATACGGGAGGAGTGCGAACGGATTATCGGTGTAAATGTAAGTCCGCTGATGCCTCAAAAATATAAACAGACCATATTCCACATTGCCGAACGTTCTTATCATTATATGTTCCGTGCTAATACCATAGAAGACCGTCTGTTGTGTGATGTATTGATTGAGGCGGAAGAATTCGGGTACTATAAAACATTCGATCTGGAAAATGTCGATCTGATTGCCGGAATTGGCTACGAAGCGGCAGTAAAAGCATTTGATAAAGCAATAAAAGAAAATAAAATGGAAACACTGGTAAAGGTAATTTCAGCCGGAAGGAAGAAATCTTTACCACATAAATTCAACACTACTTATGAAAACAAAAGATAAGATGGTTATCTACCAGGTATTACCCCGTTTATTTGGTAATCAAACACCCTCACCTGTTAAAAACGGGAGGTTAAGAGAAAACGGATGCGGAAAGTTTTCCGCTTTTACACCTTTGGCATTGAAACAGATTGCGGAACTGGGAACAACCCATGTATGGTATACCGGAGTGATCGAACATGCTACTCAAACAGACTACAGTGCTTATGGGATTCATAAAGACCATAAAGCGATTGTAAAAGGAAGAGCCGGATCGCCCTATGCGATCAAAGACTATTACGATATTGATCCGGATCTGGCGGATTCTGTACCGGATAGGATGGAGGAATTTGAAGAACTGGTGGAACGCACCCATGCTGCCGGATTAAAAGTGATCATAGATTTTGTGCCCAACCATGTAGCCCGCGACTATTTTTCGGATGTACGTTTGCCCTATGTGGAAGGGTTGGGGCAACATGATAATACTTCTGTTGCTTTCGACGTGAATAATAATTTTTATTATCTGCCGGGACAGACACTCGCCTTGCATTTCGGAGCACAGGAAGAAGACTTTGAATACAGTGAATTCCCGGCAAAAGTAACCGGAAATAACTGTTTTAGCGCTTCACCGGGCGTGAATGACTGGTACGAAACCGTAAAACTCAATTATGGAATAGACTTTCAGAATGGCACCAGCTATTTCGACCCTCATCCCAATACCTGGAAGAAAATGTACGATATACTTCGTTTCTGGGCTGGGAAAGGGATAGATGGTTTCCGTTGTGATATGGCAGAAATGGTACCTGTTGAATTCTGGAACTGGGTAATTCCTGAAATAAAGAAAGAGTTCAATGTGTGTTTCATTGCTGAAGTATATAACCCATGGGAATATAAAAATTACATTTATACCGGACATTTTGATTACCTGTACGATAAAGTCGGACTATACGATACCGTACGGGATGTGATGTGCGGATATAAAAAAGCGACCGAAATTACCGCCTGCTGGCAGGCGGTGGAAGAATACCAGCAACACATGCTGAACTTCCTGGAAAACCATGATGAACAACGCATAGCCTCCGCTTTCTTTGCCAACAATCCCCATAGCGGTATCCCCGGTATGATGGTTATGGCACTCATGCATGTAAATCCGGTGATGATATATAGCGGCCAGGAGTTGGGCGAAAAAGGGATGGATGAAGAAGGGTTCAGCGGTTGCGACGGACGGACTACGATTTTTGACTATTGGAGTGTGGAAACTTTACGGAACTGGGTAAACGGCGGAACCTTTGACGGTAAAAAATTAACGGAAGAACAAAAAGGGCTACGGGAAACTTATAAAAAGATCCTTACCATTGCCCGGCAGGAAGATGCTATTACTATGGGCGGACTGCATGACCTGATGTACGCCAATACAGCGAATCCCTGTTTCGACCTGGCAAGCCAGTTCTCATTCCTCCGGAAGACCCGGAATGAGGCAATTCTTGTAGTAACCAATTTCTCACAGGACTGGCGGCATACCCGTGTAAACATCCCGCAGGCAGCATTCGATGCTTTGGGCTTCGGCGACAATAAACCGGCTATCGTAACAGACCTGTTAACCGGCGAAAGAAACGTCAGCACACTGACAACTGCCTATCCCTATGTAATGGATGTCCCCCCACACAGCGGAAAGATCCTGAAATTCGTCTATAAAGAAATATAAAAGACATTTAACAACTGCCCACCGCTGCCCATCGCTGGCGCAGATTTCCAAATCTGTGCCTGATTATTGGAGATTTGAACGGGAGGAATTTTGGATAGAGGAGATTTGTAGACGGAAGGGATCCCATTTTTTAGACGGAGGGGATTTGCAATCCCCGACAAGCGAGTCTTAGGATTTGTAATCCTTTTTGCTGATATTGACAGATGTATGAATAGGATTACAAATCAGTCGTGGTCGGAAGATTTTAAAGTGCTGGTTTTGTTTTATTTCCCCTCCCCGGGAGCCTGTGTAAAAACTCTCTTCGCTCTTTGCTAAAGTTGTAAATTGTAAGTAATTACCCCGTATGGGGTAAAATATGAATAACCCCGGGTGTAACCCGGGGTAGGGAGAAACCCTCTCTATAACAACCCTGAAAGGGTTGAACCCGCTTCGGGGTTCATAGAGCAGAGTAGTTTTCTGCCACGGGTTTCACCCGCGGTTAATCACATTCAAGCCCTACGGGCTTACAATCTGTAACTTTTTCGATTTTACAATTTAGTTTTTACACAGGCTCTCAAGAGGGGAGGATAAAACCATATTTGTCAATATGTTAAGTATAAAATAAATTTCCGACCACGACTGATTACAAATCCCGGTGATCCAAAGGTGATCCAAAAGCAGGAGCTTCACCAATTTTAGCGGCATTGGGGGGATACTATGCCGGACAAAGCTGAACGAGAACTGGAACATCGGCAAAAATTAGTATCGAATTATCTTGCAACCCCGAATACCTAAAGAAATATAATTATAAAATAAACCGTTTTATGATGTTACTGGATAAAGATGCTTATTTCAAATTTCGTTATATTTATCTTCCTTATCTGATCACATTCTTTGTGACTATCCTTGGTTATACCACTTTACACTGGTTACTGACTATAAAATGGGGGCTGGTAGATGAAAATACGCAACTTTGGGAATTAGGTTTTCCGGCTTTGATTGCCCTGTCATTGGTTTATTTTGTAATGAAAAAAACGTGTCGGGTTGCTGGATATAAAGAAAGATGGCAAAACACGCCTGGATATAACCTGTTATATAATTTTCTTCTTCTCTTTTTTCCTCTCCCTGGTAATGACACAGGATTCTCTGGTAAAAGCATGCAGGCGATTGGCTTTTTTGGAACAACTGGCTGAACTGAAAGAACACCGGGTAAACGACTGGCTTAAAATAGCCCATTTTCAGAAAGCAACGGAAACTCCCCGGTGCGTGTTAACATCAGGAAGGGGAGGAGGCAGTAAATATCGACGGCGTGTGGTATACCGGATGTCTTGCGTAGTCCCTGTAATAGATAAAGGGATGGAATATATACCGGCTACACATCCCTGGTGGTTTGCTGTTAGCTACAGCAAATCTTATCCCTCCCGCCAACGTAACGAAGTAAAAGACGATTTCATAACAGAGGCTGAAATGTGGATAGACTATCGATTGGAATACCCAACCACCTGGTTCCTTGATTGGACAGGAAAAGGAGCCGACCGGAAAGCGTATAAAAAACTTTTACCACCGGAAAACCAACTCAAAATGAAAGACCTGGTATTTCTGGTTCCAACCTCAACATCCGCCGAAAAAGAAGAATATAAATCTTTCTGCAAGACAGGTTTGGTTCTACTGGGCTGTTTACTGGTATGCTGGTTTTTTATCTGGGACTCCCCTCTGGATAACACCCGTTTTAGAGATCCTGATTTAAAATAAATGTTTATCCTATTGGGGAATTGTGTAAAGAACTCATCGTACTTTAATGTAGCTAAATTCAAATTCTTCGGACTTATGATCCGGAATATGGTCAGTAGTGACCGGATGATTCAACCTGGGGTTAATATTGATAAACGAGGTATTAATCTCCCCTCTGTAGAGATACTCTGTACGCGCATCTTATATATACTCCCTACAGGATTACAAACTAAGAAGATGTGTGTAGAGAATAGCTCAAGAGGGGAAAAAGAGATAATCAACATTTTACAATCTTTCGACTACTACTGATTTGTAATTCTTCTTACTAATGCTTCTGATGTAGTATATCTAAATATCAGCACCCGCAATCGTCTATAGGATCGGTATCGGGGTCAATACCGATGTAGTCTTCCCCTTTTTTAGACATATCTTCCATATTGTCGGGGATACCATTCTGGTTTTCATCTACAATAATATCCGCATTTGCCGAATCGGGTATACCGTCAATCATGTTCTCACGTAAATCTCCTATATCGCCGTATGTATAATCATCTACTGTTCCAATAGGTTTGGTAGAAGTAGCCTCTCTTCTTACATCGCTACTGATATCCCATAATGTACGCATTACTTTTCTTGCCATAACTCTTCATTATTACTATTTTATAGCGTTGAAACATTTCACTGCGGCAGATAGTTCAAGGGAAGCTCCCTCAACTCTTCTGAAAAGAAAGTATTTTTTATATCTATTCTTATTGAGAGATTTGTAGTAAATACTTTTTAGAATATGAAAACAATAAATTCATTCTTAATTATATAATAAGAATATTGTTGTCGAATTGTTAAGTATTTTAAATAAATAATCCCCCAAAATATTTGTTTATGATTAAATATTAACTAAATTGCCAAATTCTTATGGTAAATTATATACAATAATTTAATAAAAGTGAACTATTGAAAAACGATGTATAGCTTATGGAACCTATAACCCACAACCCTTACCGTATATTGGGCGTATATGGAGGGGCGGGAATTACAACTATTACGGGGAATTTAAGTCGTATGAGAGCCTATTTGAATGTTGGTAAAAACTGTGATATGCCTACGGATGCGGCAAAGCTATTACCGGCAGTGCCTCGTACACTTGCCTTTATAGAAGAAGCATTTGCCAAAATCAATTTGCCGGTAGATAAAGTCAGGCACGCACTTTTCTGGTTTGCCGACGGTTCACCGCTGGATGTGGCTGCCCTTGAGAACCTACAGGTGGGCAATGTAGAGAAAGCATTGGACATTTGGGAGAAGAGGGATACTTTTTCTACCTTATTAAATAGAGCAATAGTCGCCTTTATATCCAAACGTCACAAAATAGCCATCCAATATCAGTTGACGCTCATACATACAACCGAATACAGACAAAAGTTCCTCACTCATATAGCTGGAGAAGGATACCGGATCACAGAAAAAGAGTTGTCTCAACTACTGGTAGATACCCTGTGGACTTGTGTCAGACCTGAAGATATCCTGAGCGTGTCCAAAGAAACACCGGACTACCAGGTGACTTACGAATATATCCGGGAAAAACTCTGCAGGAAATACGTAGATGAAATAGAACATGCTCTTGCTAAAAGTATAGCTGTAAAGCGTACTCAGGGAAAACAACGGTATCAGGCAGGGGTAACCCTTATGCATGACACACGCACTTCATTGAATGCTTTACATAAACTATTGGGAAAAAGTGATGTAAAATATCAGATGATAGCCGATAAGCTGGCCATCGAAATATTGCAATGTGGAATTGATTACTATAACGATAGTAGCGATACGGATTCCATAGATAAATCATTGGTACTACAGAAATATGCAATGCGGACCGCTGTCGGTAAACAAACCAAAGATCGCTGTCAATATAATGGCGATATACTTCTTAAAAATAAAATGGCTAAAGAGGTGGAACAGGAAATACAGTTTATTGACGATCAGATAGAAGCATATAAGGATAAATCTGCTTCCATGACAAGTGTGGGGCAGTTTGTTAAGATTTGTCATCCCTATCTTCAACGTCTCGAAGAAATAGCAGGCAGCGGACATACAATAGTGATAGATTATTCTGGGGCCGTAGCCAATATAGCCATAAGAATGATTATTGATGCCATCAATAAAATGTAGGAAGGTACGGATATTACGAACATCACTCCATTGAAAAACGCCATACAGAAGGCACTCACCCTTCTATCTACACTTCTTAAACTTCATGTTGATACGGAAACCAGGAATCAGTTAGAAGAAACCCGGAAAGCATTGATTAAGTTGCGTAGTGATTGGGACGAGGCTGCACGTAGCTACACTTCCGGTAGTTCATCGGGTAGTTATAGCAGCAGTAGCAGTAGTAGCAGCGACAGTAGCGACGGTTGCTACATTGCTACCATGGTCTATGGAGATTATGACCACCCCCGGGTAAAAGTGCTACGGGAGTTCCGGGACAATTATCTGAAGAGATATGCTCTGGGCCGCTCTTTTATCCGTTTTTATTACCGGCATTCACCCGGTTGGGTCGAACGGTTAAAATACTCGGAAAGGATCAATTCTGTGATAAAAAATGCATTAGACACATTCATTAAAATAATCAGCCATGACAAAGTATAAAGAAATCATCCTTTTATTGTTTTTCCTTCTTCCCCTCTTGATGTACGGGCAGTCGGATACCTTATTTTTCGATTTTCCGGAACGTCTGCAAACCGTAGAGGAGGATATTTCTCAACTCACTACCAGACAGCGACAACATCAGACCGAACTTCGTTCTCTCCGTATGGAACTCAATGCTATCCGTAGCCAGATAACCATTACAGATTCTATTCTTCATCTGGAACGTAGGGAAAATAAGACTGCTCTGAAAGAAGTAAACAATAAGATGATACAGCAAGATGGAAAACTTAACCAAAAGTCAGAACAACTTCAGCAGGAGATACGCGACAAAACCCAGAAAGCAATAATTATCGGATTGCTCTGTATCCTTATATTTATGCTTATTTACTTTCTTCTTCGTCGCAGAGTTGTCCGTGAGAGCGACAGTATTCGCCGGATCCATGATGCACAACAAACGTTGCAGACTACACAACTTGCCTTGCAGGAAGAGAGTGTGAAACTGGATACTAAACTTGTCGAGATATTCCGGAATCAATTGGAACAAGAGCAAAGTGAGCATAAAAATACTACCCATGATCATTTACTTGCTCTGAAAATAGCCGATGAGATTGTCCGTATCGAGACCAATCTGTTACGGATGGAGCCCACAGTCAAAGGATATAAGCAACTTTCTGCTTCTGTGAGACGCATCAAAGAAAATTTCACAGCCAATGGATATGAAATTGTAGAGATGTTAGGTACACCTTATCACGAAGGAATGAAAGTAGTAGCCAATTTCCTATCTGATGAAAGCCTTGCCGAAGGCGAACAGCTCATTACCGGTATTCAGAAACCACAGGTAAATTACAACGGTGTGATGATTCAGTCGGCAGAAATAACAGTTAGTCAACATTAAAAACAAACATAATTATGGCACATATTAAGATCAACTATGGAATAGATTTAGGTACCACCAACTCTGCTGTTTGCCGCATGGAGAGCGGAGAACTGGTAATTAAGAAAAGTGATACCCTCAAAGATACCCTGCCTTCCTGTGTCTCTTTTACCCGGAACAAGAGTATTAGAGTAGGAGACTCCGCATTCAATATTTACAAAAGTGAAAAGCGCAATGCCACCAAGAGATGGCAGGAAGCCGCCGTCAATACTTTTATCGAATTCAAACGTACCATGGGACTGGACACTCCCTACCAGAGTACCCACATGGAATGTAGTTATAGTTCAGAAGAACTTTCAGCCGAAATCCTGAAAACCTTAAAATCGTTTGTCACAGACGATACATTTCATTCTGTCGTTATCACTGTTCCAGCAAAGTTTACCATCAATCAGAAAGATGCAACCATGCGTGCCGCCCGGTTAGCCGGTTTTGAGCATTCTGAGTTATTACAAGAACCCATAGCTGCCTCTATTGCGTACGGAGTGAACTCAGGTGAACAACATGGATATTGGATGGTATTCGATTTTGGCGGGGGAACTTTTGATGCTGCTCTGCTCCGGGTAGAAGATGGTATTATGCAGGTTTTTGATACAGAGGGCGACAATTACCTCGGAGGCAAAAACCTTGACTACGCCATTGCAGACGAAATATTGATCCCTTACCTGAAAGAGCATTATGCCATAGAATCCATTTTGGCAGACAAGCAGAAAAAAGAAATTTTGCGGGAAGCCATGAAAACCTATGCCGAAGAGGTAAAGAACCAACTTCCATTCAAACCTCAGGAAGATATCATCTCTAACCTTGGCGAACTCGGAGAAGACGATGAAGGGAACGAACTGGAACTTGATCTCACCGTTACTCAGGAACAATTGGAGCGGGTATTAGCCCCTATTTTTCAGAAAAGCATTGATATCTGTAAAGAACTCCTTCAACGCAACAACATGCAGGGCAATCAACTCTCTTCCCTCATTCTGGTGGGTGGACCTACTTACTCTCCGGTAGTACGTAAGATGTTGCGTGAACAAGTGACTCCACAGGTAAATACTTCTATAGACCCCATGACCGCTGTGGCACGGGGAGCAGCTTTGTATGCTTCCACCCTCGAGAGTGAAGTAGAAGAAGTGCTGGAACAAGGCACCGTTGCACTTGAAATACGTTACGAAGCCACTTCCGTGCAACAGGAAGAATTTGTCTCTCTGAAATTATTGCGTGAAAAATCCACCGGAAACATACCCGAAAAACTCTATGCCGAGATCACCCGCGGAGACAAAGCGTGGTCAAGTGGGAGAGTAGCACTCGAAGAATTGGGAGATGTAATAGAGTGTCAGCTGGTAAGTGCGCGTCCCAACCTGTTTACCATCACCGTATATGACGACAAAGGCAACGTATGCCCCTCTTTTCCGTCCGAAATCACTATCATTCAGGGATCCAGAGTCGGAAATGCGGTCTTGCCCTATTCCATTGGGATTGAGGTATACGATGCCGAAAAAGAGAAGACCGTTTTTACCTCTGTCAAAGGCCTCGAACGCAATCAGCTGTTGCCGGCCAAAGGAATTATCAAAGGATTGCGTACTACCAACGATCTGCGTCCCGGTATCAGTACCGATTTCATCCAGATACCGATTTATCAGGGCGACGAAGGAGCAGAAGGAGTGCGGGCCATCTATTACGAACACGTATACACGGCACAGATCACCGGAGATCACATCCCCGCATTTTTACCTGCCGGCAGCGAAGTAGATATCACATTGAAGTCCAATCGTTCGGAAGGATTGTCCATGGAAGTCTTTTTCCCCTTGTTAGGCCATCTCGAAGAGATTGAAATAGACAAAGACACCGTACAGAAAGAAGTGACCGAAGACTACCTGCAGGCGCAGATCAGTCAAGCACGCAGTGAATTGAAAAAATTACAGGAAGAAGGAGTCGACACTTCCGGCCTGCAACAGGCGCTGCAGCAGGTACAAAATGAACTGGGGCATGGTGACCAGAAAAAACAGGTATTACAGCACCTCAAAGAGACACAACGCAAAATCGATAAAATCGACTCCGAGAGCGAATGGAGCAGACTGGAACGGGAATTACAGAGAATGTTTGACGAGTTACAAGGAGATCAGGAAAAGTATGGCAACGCAGAAACTGCCCCAATGGTGCAGCAATTTCGTGAGTCGATGCAAAAAGTAATTGTCGCCCGTGACATTCCTGTGGCAAAAGATCTGTTGCGGCAGATGCGTGAATTAGACGTACAACTCGCTCTGATCGAATATTTGGTGAGCTGCATTGTCCGTTACTATCGTGAGTTTGACACATATCACTGGAGAAATCCGATGCGTGCACGTCAATTAGTCAATCAGGGAGTACAGGGAATTAATGATTCCCAATCAGCCGACCAGCTGTTACCTCTTGTACTCGAATTGTTCGAATTGCTGCCTCCGGATGAAATTCCGGAAGGAGCAGAAGGAATATTAAAAAGATAAGGTAGCCTATACATACTTAATCCAAGTAACTATGTCTATACTCTCAAGAAAACAAAGAATGGGCGAATATACAGTAGAGTGGTTGGTCTGGAAAGACCCTACCGCAGAATTGTATCATGTAAAAAATGACAAAGGCAAAAACTACTTTCTCAAACTATTTACCGGTAATAAAGAAGAGAACACAGCGGAAGGGAAAAACGATTTTGTACAGGAAAATGAGATCCGGAAGCAGATCGCTCATCCCAACCTGTGTCGTTACCGGACAGAAGGAGAAGTGCAGGTAAAAGGAGAAGTCAGGAAATATATCTTATTCGATTTTGTCAGTGGAGAAACCCTTTCCTGCCAGCTTGCCAGAAAACAGCAATACACTATTTCCGAGGCCACCCATCTGGTCATTGGTATATTGAACGGGCTGAAACATCTTCACTCCCTGCATCCTCCCGTGTTACATAAAGGATTGTCACCCGATGCTGTGATGATTAGTTTGCTGGGACAGGTGCCTGTACCTAAAATTACGGACCTCAGCTATGCCGGAGTGGCCGAAAACAAATTACATCTCTGTCTGGAAGAAAAAAGGAATCCTCTCTATATGGCCACAGAAACCTTTTCCGGTTTATTCACAGTTCAAAGTGATTTATATGCCGTCGGAGTCATTTTTTATCAGTTACTGACAGGACAATTACCATGGGACATAGAGCAGGAGGCCGGACAAGAGCGTGGGGAAATCTGCGATAAACTTTATTTCCGTCGGCAGAAAAACATATACATTCCTACATCCGACAGTTTCCAACCTGATGAGCAACTGATTCGCATCCTACAAAAAGCGCTGCACGAAGAGCGGGAATACCGTTTCTCTTCTGCTGAAGAATTTATTCGTGCTTTACATGGAGAACTGTATGTAGAAGAAGTACCGGATATACAGAGGTACCCCCCATCTTTCGGATGACGACCGGCAAGAACAGAAACCATTGCGAGGCTTTGCTGCCATTGCGGGTATGGAAGAACTCAAAGAACAATTGTATGCCGAGGTGATTGATGTCTTGAGAAATCCCGAAGAATACAACAGGCACAACCTTGGGCTGCCCAACGGATTGCTGCTATACGGTCCTCCGGGTTGCGGAAAGACCTTTTTTGCCACCCGTTTTGCCGAAGAGACCGGTTATCACTTTATAAAAGTAATGACATCTGATATCGCTAGTATCTATATTCACGGCACGCAGGAGAAAATCAAAGAGATCTTTGACGAAGCCCGTCGCAAATCGCCTACTATTCTTTATTTCGATGAAATAAATTCCATGGTGCCCAAACGTGATTCGGCTCAGGAACATGCTAAAGGAGAAGTCAATGAATTTCTTTCACAATTAGATAATTGTGGCTCTACCGGAGTTTTCGTCGTAGCCAGTACCAACTATCCCGACCAGATAGATGCCGCTGTGTTGCGTGCCGGACGTTTGGAACAGAAATATTACCTGCCACCTCCCGATGTTGAAGCACGGAAAGCCTTGTTCCGGCTCTATCTGCAAAGTCGTCCGTTGGATTATATGATGGATTATCAGCAACTTGCCGAACTGACGGAAAACTATGTCTCTGCCGATATAAAACTCGTCATAGATAAGGCTTCTCGTAAAACCATAAGGGAGAAGCGCGGTAAGATCACCATGAAAACGTTGTTGGAGGTCATTACCAGCTATCAACCTACCGTTTCGCTGGCGGAAATACGGCGCAATGAAGAAATCCGTAGAAAGTTTGAAAATAATCGGATATAACGTAAAAAGACAGGAACATACATACAAAACTTATGGCAACACAACTATTCCTGAAAACATTATTCTGCTGCATGGCCTGTGACGGGCATATAGCAGACGAAGAGATTGATCTCATAGAACAACTGGTACAGGATTCCGACCGGTTCGCCTCTCTTCCTACCGATAAAATACTCAACAACTATGTGACAGAAATCAATCAGCACAGTAAAGCATTCCTTTCCGGTTATTGGTCAGAACTGGCTCAGTCATCCCTTTCCGAAACGGAGCAACTTTCTCTGCTGGAATTGCTTAACCGTATGATTGAAGTAGATAAGAAAATAGAATATGCGGAAATCAGCTTTTTCAAAAAAAATCGTCAACACCTGACTGTTTCCGATGAGGCCATTCTCGGGAAACTCCCCGGTTGCGAAGAATATCTTTTGCCCGATACCCATGTGGAAAACGAACTGGTGTATAACTATACATTCAACTCCATCCAACTCAAGACAATAGATAAACCATAAATACCGTACAGCTATGGATAATAACCTGATATACAGCTTAGTAAAGGAAATCAAACCGTTGGAGTGCCAATTCCTTGGAGAGCAGAAGGTAAAACTCATTATCGACAATGTAAACAACAAAAATAAAGCAATAGAAGCCTTACAGGAGAATGACGGATTATATCATTTCGGAGAGAACATTGAATTACTGGCATGTATCCTTGCCGCTGCACAAACATTGATTGCACTCTGTGCATTGGCCTTGCAGATCAATGCCAGTCGTCGCGATAACAGTGAGCGGGAAGAAATGGCAGAAAAAATAGTAGAAGCTCTCAGCAAAGTAGAACATCTCGAAGAAGAGAAGAAAAAACGTCTGTCGGATATTCTGAAAGCAAAACTTCCTTTATAAAAGTATCGGACATGAAATTAAAAAAATACATATCCCCGTTTCATGGATTACTGGATTCTTTCATGCGTTATCCGGTAGTGGTGTTTGTACTGTTCTATCTTTGTTTTCACTGGAGTATGGCTACGCTTGGTCTGGTCATCTTAATGTTATTAGTCCAACTGTTAATCCACTATATTGTCCGGTTTTTCTATGATATGCGTAGTCTGATACAGTTGCAACAGTTTGTTCGCAAACATGATACCTGTACCCTTAAGAAAATTCCTGTAGAGCAACTGCTGGAAGAGATAGGGCTGAAAGAGGAAACTGATCTTCTGTTGTACCGGACCAAAGATTTTCCTTACTATGGTGATGTATATCAGGTTGTAGATCGCGATGCCCGGAATCCCATTTTGCAACTGACCTCTTTTACTTTCCGACACCAACGCTCTGTTATTATAATGAAAGATAATCCGGAAGATTCATCGCTGGCCTCCCGCGTGAAACTACTGCATGAGATCGGACACTGGATCTATACTGATTATCGTTGCTGGACAGTGAAAGCAGAAGCTATTATTTCTTTTGTATGGATCAATTTACTCGCTCTGCTTATTGTACCTCCCTTGTGGGTTCAACTGGTATTTTTTCTTGTCTCCTTTTTCTGGTTGATGCAGAATCAGCTTTGTGAGAAATATTACAAAGAGAACCGGATAGCCGAAAGTATAGCCGACGCTTTCGCATTCAGTCTCTTGAAAGACCATGAAGAGATTGACCTCTATGAAGAGTATTACATGCGCTATAAAACACCGGAAGAAAAAGAAAGGATGGAATATTTTAAAGTATGGTTCAGAGATCCCATTGACATAGAAAATGACTCCTTTTTCCGAAATATGGTTCCTCCGGTGATACGGGCACATATTCTTCGTAACAATGCTGTAAATTTTTTTGCCAGTGTAGAACGACTCTATACTCCTCCACGTCTGGCAAACGTTTGGCTATTCGTTGTCTTAGGACTGATCAGTTATTATGCAGTCTCCTATCCGGTTTATCCGTCGTATATGTGGATTGTCGTCGTGAGCGGAGTTATTGCTATCCTTCTATATACATATATTGTTATTATATGCACGAAATCATTGAGTTGTCAGTTGTATGCACATCTAAATCAGCGCTTGGTGGAGGAATAAGGCGAAACGATTTTTTCACTGCGGCAGATAGTTCAAGGGGAGCCCCCTCAACTCCCCCAAAAGGGGAACTTTTTATTTCCCCTCCCCTTAGGGGAGGCCGGGTGGGGCTTTGGGCTTTTACTTTACCCTCCCCCCGGTCAGCCAGTTACGGGCATAATAGGGTTCGTTGAGGTTATTAACCATGACTCCTTTGCTGGTGCTGGCATGTATAAACTTGCCGTCTTTCAGGTAAATACCTACATGGGTTGGAATCTTTTTATTTTTGCCGCCGGTATTAAAGAAAACCAGATCGCCTTCCTTTAAACTCCCTTTCCGGATCTTGCTGCAATTTTTCTTCAGTATATCAGCCGTAGAGCGGGAAAGGTTCTTATGGTACACCTCTTTATAAATATGGCCGGCCAGTCCGGAACAGTCTACGCCCCGTTTGGTGGTTCCTCCGTGCCGGTAGGGAGTACCCAGCCAGGAGGCACATTCGCCATACAGTTTGATATTGTCTTTAGGAGTAAGGGAAATCCCTATACGGTTTGAAATATCACGTACAGATGTCAGGTCACTGCCGCGACGGGAAGATCCACAGGAGGAAAAAGATACAATAGAAATAGTTAAAAGGAAGAGATATAAAACGTTGGATTTCATTTTTAATAGAGTTTAAAAACAAATGTACATAATATTTTCAAAAAACATGTACATTTGCGGAATATCATATTTTTGAATATCTAATAGTATGAAAATCGTATCGAAAGTTCTTTTTACTTTAGTTCTGTGCACTGCCCTTTTACCACTAAATAGCTGGGGCCAGCGGAAGCTGGCATCTTACCAAAAATATATCAACCATTACAGTGGGTTGGCTATACGCCATCAACAAAAATATAAAATACCGGCTAGTATTACCCTTGCACAGGGTATTCTGGAATCGGGAGCCGGACAGAGTGTGCTGGCTCGTAAATCGAATAACCATTTTGGGATTAAATGCCATTCCGACTGGAAGGGAGGCAGGGTTTACCATGATGATGATAAGAGGGGAGAATGTTTCCGGAAATACAAGAAAGTAGAAGATTCGTATGAAGACCATTCCCGTTTCCTGGCCGAACGGTCGCGTTATGCGGAACTGTTTAAACTAAAAATCACGGACTATAAAGGTTGGGCACGGGGACTGCAGCGTTGTGGATATGCAACGGATAAAGCGTATGCCAATAAACTGATCAAAGTGATTGAGGACTACCAGTTATATAAATATGATACGCAGGGAGGACGCTCAAAGAATGCAAAAACTTCTGTTCCGGCACCCATAATTAAACGTACGGTTTATAAAACCCACGGACTCATCTATGTATATGCCGAAGATAATGATACCTTCCAGTCCATAGCCGAAGCAACCGGCATGAAGGCAAAACAGTTAATTAAATATAATGAGGTGCCTGCCGGATTCCCGTTGCAGAAAGGAGATATTGTGTATTTACAGAAAAAGAAGAAAAAAGCGGATAAGCCTCACTATACACATGTAGTGCAGATTGGTGAATCTATGCATACAATAGCCCAGCAATACGGTATCCGGATCGAAAACCTGTATAAGATGAATAAACAGGATCCCGATTATATTCCGCAGGAAGGAGATGTATTAAAACTTAGATAAATACACCGAAATGTATTACCTTTGCACCTCAAATAACAAAAACAATGAGTGACCAGCGATATAACTTACGGGGAGTATCAGCCTCCAAAGAGGATGTTCATAGTGCCATCCGGAATATAGATAAAGGAATTTATCCCAAAGCTTTTTGTAAAATTATTCCGGATATACTGGGTGGAGATCCTGCCTATTGTAACATAATGCATGCCGACGGGGCCGGAACCAAATCGTCCCTTGCGTATATGTATTGGAAAGAAACGGGCGATCTGTCTGTCTGGAAAGGAATTGCGCAGGATGCCCTGATTATGAATATTGACGATCTGCTCTGTGTAGGGGCAGTAGATAATATATTAGTCTCTTCTACTATAGGAAGAAACAAACTATTGATTACCGGCGAAGTAATCTCTGCGATCATTAATGGCACCGATGAGTTGCTTACCGAACTGCAGGAGATGGGTGTGGGCTGTTATGCAACCGGTGGGGAAACCGCCGATGTAGGAGACCTTGTCCGCACAATTATTGTGGACAGCACTGTAACCTGCCGGATGAAACGTGCGGATGTAATAGATAACAGCCGTATACAGGGAGGCGACGTAATAGTAGGACTCTCTTCTACCGGTCAGGCAACTTACGAAAAAGGATATAACGGCGGTATGGGAAGCAACGGGCTCACCTCCGCACGCCACGATGTGTTTAATAAATACCTGGCTGCCAAATATCCGGAAAGTTTTGACGCGGCTGTACCGGAAGAATTGGTATATTCGGGTTCTTATCACCTGACCGACCAAATAGAAGGCCTGGGGCTTGATGCCGGAAAGCTGGTACTTTCGCCAACCCGTACCTATGCTCCGGTAATTAAAAAAATACTGGATCAATTGCGCCCTGAAATTCATGGTATGGTGCACTGCTCGGGTGGCGCACAGACCAAAGTGATGCATTTTGTGGAGAATAAACGAATCACTAAAAACAACCTGTTCCCCGTGCCTCCTCTTTTTGATATCATACAGAAAGAGAGCGGAACTTCGTGGAGCGAAATGTATAAAGTATTCAATATGGGACACCGGATGGAAATTTACCTGTCTCCGGAGCATGCCGCGCAGGTCATTGCTATCAGCAATGAATTCGGAGTTGATGCCCGTATTGTGGGGTTTGTAGAAGATTCAGATAAAAACGAATTAATTATAGAAAGCGACAAAGGTCGTTTCACCTATTGAAATAGATGGCCGAAAGCAGTTTATTAAATAGATTAGACGGATTAGTCAGCCGTTTCGAAGAGGTTGGTACCCTGATTACCGATCCGGGTGTTATTGCTGACATGAAACGGTTCGTTAAATTAACCAAAGAATATCGCGATCTGGAAAAAATCGTTCAGGCCCGGGAAGAATATATACAGGTACTGAATGGGATAGAGGAAGCTAAAACCATTCTGGAGAACGAGCAGGACCAGGAGTTGCGGGAAATGGCCCGCGAGGAACTGGATGCCTGCACCAATCGTATACCCGCGCTGGAAGAAGAGATCAAACTATTATTGGTGCCTGCCGACCCGCAGGACGATAAGAATGCGATCGTAGAAATACGGGGAGGCACCGGTGGCGACGAAGCTGCTATTTTTGCCGGCGACCTGTACCGCATGTACGTGAAGTATTGCGAAAATAAAGGGTGGAAGATCGAACTGACCAGTTATACCGAAGGTACTTCCGGAGGGTTTAAGGAAATTATTTTTACCGTATCCGGCGAAGGTGTGTATGGTGTACTGAAATATGAATCGGGTGTTCACCGTGTACAGCGTGTCCCGCAGACAGAAACCCAGGGGTGTGTACATACTTCGGCCGCGACGGTCGCCGTATTGCCGGAAGCCGACGAATTTGATGTGGAGATCAAAGAATCCGATATTCGTACCGATATATTCTGTGCTTCGGGGCACGGAGGCCAGTCGGTAAATACGACCTATTCGGCTATCCGCCTGGTACATATACCAACCGGGATAACCGTACAGTGCCAGGACGAAAAATCCCAGTTAAAAAACAAAGCAAAAGCAATGGTGGAGTTGCACAGCCGTATTTATAATATGGAATACCAGAAGTTTCTGGATGAAATTGCCTCCAAACGGAAAACAATGGTGTCGTCCGGCGACCGGTCTGCCAAAATCCGTACCTATAATTATCCGCAGGGACGTATCACCGATCACCGTATCAATTATACGGTTTACAACCTGTCCGCTTTTATGGATGGAGAAATACAGGATTGTATAGATCACCTGATCGTAGCTGAGAATGCGGAGCGGCTCAAAGAGTCAGAGTTGTAACAATATAAAAAAGAGAATCAAATGAACAAGACGCAATTAGTTGAAAATATTAAAAGGAAACAATCTTTCCTGTGTGTCGGACTTGACACGGACATAAAGAAGATTCCCGCTCATCTGCTGACGGATGAAGATCCGTTGTTTACATTTAATAAAGCTATTATTGATGCTACGGCTGCCTATTGTGTGGCTTATAAACCGAATCTGGCCTTTTACGAAAGCCTGGGAACAAAAGGTGTGCAGGCCTTCGAAAAGACTGTTGCCTACCTGAAAGAAAATTATCCGGACCAGTTTATTATTGCGGATGCCAAACGGGGCGATATCGGGAATACATCCGAAATGTATGCCCGTTCGTTTTTTGACCATGTAAAAGTTGATGCTGTAACGGTTGCTCCATATATGGGAGAAGACAGTGTAAAACCGTTTCTTATCTATCCGGAAAGCTGGGTAATCCTGCTGGCTTTGACATCCAACAAAGGTTCGATGGATTTCCAGATGCTGGAAATGGCGGACGGCGAAAAACTGTTCGAAAAAGTATTGAAAAAGTCGCAGGAATGGGCAACGGACGAACAAATGATGTTTGTGGTAGGAGCCACCCGGGGCGAAATGTTTAAAGATATCCGTAAACATGCTCCAAACCACTTCCTGCTGGTTCCGGGTGTAGGTGCACAGGGCGGTAGCCTGAAAGAGGTGGCCGACTATGGAATGAATGAACAGTGTGGCTTGTTGGTAAATTCATCGCGTGCAATTATTTATGCGGATTCTTCCGAACGTTTTGCAGAGACGGCCGGAAAGGAAGCACATGTTTTACAACAGGAAATGGCCCAATATTTGCAGGATAAAGGAATTATTTAGAATCTGTAATAAGGATTCCCGATAATTTTTACCAAATTTGCACGCGGCCATTGGGTGAAAGCGTGATGCAGTTTATTTTTGTAAATCAAATCAGAGAATATAAATGGAGTTTACAGCCAAACAGTTAGCAGACTTTTTACAGGGAGCTGTTGACGGTAATCCGGATGTAAAAGTTTCTAACTTTTCAAGAATAGAGGAAGGAACAGGAGGGACATTGACTTTCCTGGCTAATCCCAAATATGAACATTACATCTATACTACCAGGGCCTCCATTGTTCTGGTAAATACAGACTTTGTTCCCTCCGAACCCCTGAAAGTAACTCTTGTACGGGTTAAAAATGCCTATCAGAGTCTGGCGCAGTTGATGGAATTGGTTGGCAAATCAACGGCCCGGAAAACCGGGATAGCTCCTACAGCTATCATACCGGAAAGCGCGCAGGTTGGGAAGGATTGTTTTATTGGACCTTATGCAGTAATCGGCGAGAATGTAACCATTGGCGACAATTGCATGGTTCATCCCCATGTATGTATTGGTGATAATGTAACCATTGGCGACAATTGTATCTTATATCCCCATGTAACAATTTATGCGGATTGTATAATCGGTAAAAACGGAATATGCCATGCCGGATCGGTAATCGGTGCGGATGGGTTCGGATTTGCCCGCGATCCGGAAATAAATGTTTATAATAAAATACCCCAACTTGGTAATGTAATCATAGAAGATGATGTTGAAATAGGGGCAAATACAACCATTGACCGTGCTGTAATGGGATCTACCATTGTGCGGAAAGGGGTGAAACTGGATAACCTTATAATGATAGCCCACAATGTAGAGGTGGGTGAAAATACAGTGATGGCTTCGCAGGTAGGTGTGTCCGGTTCGGTAAAAATCGGAAAAAACTGCATGTTTGGCGGACAGGCCGGCATGTCAGGACATATTCGCATCGAAGACAATGTAAGTATCGGTCCGCAGGCCGGTATTATCGGAGATGTAAAAGAGGGTAGTAAAGTACTGGGTGCCCCGGCTATTGATTCGCGTGCTTATATGCGGTCCAGTGCCGTATTCAATCGTTTACCTGATATGTACCGTACATTAGGGCGTCTGGAAAAAGAAATAGAAAAGATCAAAGAAATAATAAATAATCTAACAAGCTTATGTTAAAGCAGAAGACTCTTGCTAATAGTTTCTCTTTAGAAGGAAAAGGATTGCATACAGGATTGAATATCCGTATCACTTTTAACCCCGCTCCTGATAATCACGGTTACAAGATCAGGAGGGTCGATCTTGAAGGCCAGCCGGTGATTGATGCCGTAGCAGAGAATGTGGCCGGTACTCAACGGGGAACCGTACTCTCAAAAAATAATATACAGGTAAGCACAATTGAGCATGCTATGGCGGCGTTGTATGCTTATGAAATAGATAATTGCCTGATAGACGTTGATGCACCTGAATTCCCCATTCTTGACGGTAGTTCACGTTTTTTTGCTGAAGCCATCGAACGGGTAGGGGTAGTAGAGCAGGGGTCACCCAAAGACTTCTATATTGTAAAACATAAAATAGAGGTAAAAGATGAAGAAACCGGTTCGTCAGTAATGATTCTGCTGGATGATAAATTCAGTGTCAATGTGCTGATCTCTTTTGATTCACCGGTGCTTTCCAACCAATATGCAACCCTGAATGACCTGAGTGAATTTCCTTCAGAGATGGCAGCCTGCCGTACCTTTGTTTTTGTGCGCGAAATTGAAATGTTGTGGAAAAACGGCCTGATTAAAGGCGGTGATCTGGATAACGCAATCGTTATTTATGACCGCAAAATGTCACAGGAAGAGTTGAATAAACTGGCGGATGAGATTGGTATGACCCGCCCGGATATGCAGGACCTGGGATATGTGAACGACAAACCGCTGGTGTTCGATAACGAGCCGGCCCGCCATAAATTGCTGGATGTACTGGGAGATATTGCCCTGATCGGAAAACCGATCAATGGCCGTATTATTGCAACCCGTCCGGGGCATAAGATCAATAATCAACTGGCACGTCTGATCCGTAAAGATATAAAACTGAACGAGGTACAGGCACCTGTTTACGACCCGAACCGGGAGCCTGTTATGGATGTAAACCGGATTAAAGAACTGTTGCCTCACCGGTATCCTTTTTTGTTGGTTGATAAAATTATAGAAATAGGAGGTAACCGCATTGTCGGAGTTAAAAATACAACGGTAAATGAACCATTTTTTATGGGGCATTTCCCCCAGGAACCGGTTATGCCCGGTGTATTGCTTGTTGAGGCTATGGCACAAACGGGTGGTTTATTGGTTCTTAACTCTGTAGAAGAGCCGGAACGCTATTCTACCTACTTCCTCAAAATAGATGGTGTTAAATTCCGTCAGAAGGTTGTACCGGGAGATACCCTGATCCTTCGCCTGGAAATGATAGCACCGATCCGCCGGGGAATCTCGACCATGAAAGGATATGTATTTGTGGGAGAAAAGCTGGTTGCAGAAGCCGGGTTTATGGCTCAGATTATAAAAAACAAATAAAAGAACATCATATTATGAGTCACTCATCATTAGCTGTCATACATCCCGAAGCACAAATCGGGCAGAATGTGACTATTGGCCCTTTCGCTGTCATAGAAAAAGATGTGATCATTGGCGATAACTGCCATATATACTCCCATGCGGTTATTCTGAACGGAGCACGTATTGGAAACAACTGTACAATATTCCCCAATGCTGTTATTGCCGGCATACCGCAGGATTTAAAATTCAGAGGAGAAGATTCCATAGCTGAGATTGGTAATAATACGACTATACGTGAATGTGTAACAGTAAATAGGGGCACAGCTTCCCGGGGTAAAACAGTTGTAGGAAGTAACTGTTTGCTTATGGCTTATTCGCATATCGCACATGACTGTATTTTAAAAGATAATATAATCATAGGGAATGCGACCCAATTAGCCGGGGAAGTAGAAGTAGAGGATCATGCTATTATAAGCGGAGGCTGTCTGGTACACCAGTTTGTACGGATTTCATCTCATGTGATGATACAGGGTGGTTCCCGTATAGGTAAAGATATACCTCCTTATACCCTGATCGGCCGCGAGCCGATTGTTTATTGTGGTATTAATATTGTAGGGTTGCGCCGCCGCGGATTTACCAACGAGCAGGTATTCCTGATCCAGGATATTTACCGTACCCTATATACCCGCGGACTGAACAATTCGGAAGCCCTGCGCTGCATTGAAACCGAATATAGCCCAAGCATAGAACGGGACCTGATCCTCAATTTCATCAAATCCTCTACCCGCGGTATCGTACGTGGCTCGATAGATGAGTAATTTTTCAGTAGTCATCACTCACTTCGTTCGTTAGTAGTCACCAGTCGCTACGCTCCTTAGGAGTCATC
>JAJQAZ010000032.1 GCA_021203545.1 Tannerellaceae bacterium
GTATTGTAAAAAATACATATTTGGGATGTTGTATGGCGTTTAATAAGAAAATTTTGAAAGTTGCTTTACCATTTCCTTCACATATAGCCATGCATGATATTTGGTTAGGACTATGTGCACAAGCACTTTTCAAAACAAAGTATATTCCTCAGAATTTAGTTAAATATAGAAGACATGGTTCGAACAACTCTCCTACTGGAGAAAAAAGTAGTGCGAGTTTATTCTATAAAATAAGTTATCGTTTATATTTTATAGGAGCTTTGATTTTGCGCATAGTTAGTTCTCAATTCTTAGATAGGAAGAATAAAATTAGACAAGGGGGTGATTTATAGCTATTACTTGTCGGTTTTTGAGTAATAAAAATAATAATTTAAAATTGAAATATAAATGAAAAAAATAGCATTAATAACTGGTATTACAGGTCAGGATGGTTCATTTTTGGCAGAGTTTCTAATAGATAAAGGATATGAAGTTCATGGCATTATTCGTAGATCTTCTTCTTTTAATACTTCACGTATAGAACATTTATATTTGGGTGAATGGGTACGTGATATGAAGCAACAACGTTTGATTAATCTTCATTATGGAGATATGACTGATAGTAGTTCATTGGTTCGAATTATACAAACTGTTCGACCTGATGAAATTTATAATTTAGCAGCTCAAAGCCATGTGAAGGTTTCATTTGATGTTCCGGAATACACAGCTGAAACAGATGCCGTAGGAACTTTACGGATGTTAGAGGCTATACGGATTTTAGGGTTGGAGAAAAAAACAAAAATATATCAGGCTTCTACTTCTGAACTATATGGATTAGTGCAAGAAGTTCCTCAGAAAGAAACGACCCCTTTTTATCCTCGGTCCCCTTATGGAGTTGCCAAACAGTATGGATTCTGGATTACTAAAAACTACCGGGAAAGTTATGGAATGTTTGCAGTAAATGGTATATTATTCAACCATGAAAGTGAACGACGGGGGGAAACATTTGTTACCCGGAAGATTACACTGGCTGCTGCTCGTATAGCACAAGGATATCAGGATAAATTGTATCTTGGAAATTTAGATTCTTTACGGGATTGGGGATATGCAAAAGATTATGTGGAATGTATGTGGATGATTTTGCAACATCCGGAACCGGAAGATTTTGTGATTGCAACCGGAAAATACCATACTGTACGGAAATTTGCTACGCTGGCTTTTCAGGAAGTAGGGATCAACTTGCGCTGGGAAGGTGATGGAATAAATGAAAAAGGAATAGATACAGCAACAGGAAAAACAATTGTTGAAGTAGATCCTAAATACTTCCGTCCGGCAGAGGTTGAACAGTTATTAGGAGATCCAACAAAAGCGAAAACACTTTTAGGTTGGAATCCAACAAAGACTTCTTTTGAAGAGTTGATTAAGATTATGGTTGAGCATGATATGCGGTCTGTGAAAAAACTCCATATGAAATTATAATATACTTCATTCCTTTCGATGAATAAACAAGACAAAATATATATTGCAGGTCATAGAGGGTTGGTCGGCTCAGCTTTGTGGAATAATCTGAAAAATAAAGGATATAAAAATTTAGTAGGACGTTCTCATCAGGAGTTGGATTTAATGGACCGGGGTGCTGTAAAACAGTTTTTTGATGAAGAAAATCCACAATATGTTTTTCTGGCTGCTGCTCAAGTGGGTGGAATTATGGCGAATAATACCTACCGGGCTGACTTTATTTATAATAATCTACAAATTCAGCAAAATGTAATAGGGGAAAGTTTTAACCATAATGTAAGAAAACTTCTGTTTCTAGGTAGTACTTGTATTTATCCACGTGACGCAGAACAACCTATAAAAGAAGAAGCTTTGTTAACATCTCCATTAGAGTATACAAATGAACCGTATGCAATTGCTAAAATTGCAGGATTAAAGATGTGTGAAAGCTTTAATTTGCAGTATGGAACTAATTATATTGCAGTTATGCCTACTAATTTATATGGGCCAAATGATAATTTTGATTTGGAACGGAGCCATGTCTTCCCTGCAATTATACGTAAAATACATTTGGCTGATTGTTTGTATAATGAAAATTGGGAAGGGGTATATAAAGACTTAAACCAACGTCCTATAGAAAACATTTCCGGAAATAATTCCAAAGCTGAAATTTTATTCATTTTAAAAAAGTATGGTGTAACATCTTCAGATGTTACTCTTTGGGGAACGGGAACTCCTATGAGAGAATTTTTATGGAGTGAGGATATGGCAGATGCCTGTGTTTATATTATGGAGAAAGTGGATTTTAAAGATACTTATTCTTCTACTCAAAAAGAAATTCGTAATTGCCATATCAATATAGGTTCAGGTAAAGAAATTTCTATAAAAGCATTAGCAGAGTTAGTTTCTACTGTAGTTGGATATAAAGGTTCTTTGTTGTTTGATACAACAAAACCTGATGGAACAATGAGAAAACTTACTGATGTTAACAAACTACATGCGTTAGGATGGACACATACTATTGAGATAGAATCCGGAATTCAGAAATTATATAATTGGTATCTGGAAAACCAATAATTAAAAATGAAAATTTCATTAATAACAGTAACCTATAATAGTGATAAAACACTAGCAGATACAATAGAGTCAGTTTTAAATCAGACTTATACTGATATTGAATATATTATTGTTGATGGAAATTCGACTGATAAAACAGTTGATCTTATAAAAGTTTATGAACCTCTTTTTCATGGCAGAATGAAGTGGGTTAGTGAGAAAGATAAGGGTTTATATGATGCTATGAATAAAGGTATAAAATTAGCATCAGGGGATGTAGTAGGTATTATTAATTCCGATGATTTCTATCATAGGAGTAATGTAATAGAACATGTTGCGAAGGTAATGCAGGATAATAATGTAGATGTTGTATTTGGAGATGTTCGTTTTGTGAATCCGGATGATTTAAATAGAACAAAACGTTATTATTCTTCTGGAAAATTTGTAGTTAATAAATTTAGATTTGGGTTTATGCCTGCTCATCCCACTTTTTTTACATATAAAAGTTATTTTGAAAAATTTGGTTATTATAAATTAGACTATAAAATTGCTGCTGATTTTGAATTATTAGTTCGTTTTCTTTATACTTATAGGTTGTGCTTTAAGTATATTCCACTTGATATTATGAAAATGAGGTTGGGTGGAGTTAGTACCGCATCACTAAAGAGTAATTTAATCATGAATAGAGAAATAATTCGGGCATGTAAAGAAAATAATATATGGACATGTATGCCTATTGTAATGTTAAAGTATTTTGTTAAAGTCTTTGAGCTATTCAATACGAAAGAAGATGAATGAAAAGCATAATATCTTAATTACAGGAATTCATGGTTTTGTTGGAGGAAATCTTGTAAATTCTTTTAAATCCAAATATAATTTATATGGTTTGGATATTGTTTCTACCTTAAAAGATGGCGTAATAACAACTTATTCCTGGGATAACTTTTTTATTGATTCTTCCTCTTCATTTGATATAATTATACATCTGGCAGGAAAAGCGCATGATGTAAAAAATATAACTGATCGGGAAAGTTATTTTCAGATTAATACGATTTTGACTCAAAAAATTTATGATTTCTTTTTACAATCGAAAGCACAGAAATTTATATTTTTTAGTTCTGTCAAAGCAGCAGCAGATAAAGTAGTAGGAGATATACTAAAGGAAGATGTGGTGCCGGCTCCTGTAGGTCCATATGGAGAAAGTAAGATAAAGGCTGAAGAATATATATTATCTAATTTATCTACTGAAAAAAATATATATATATTACGTCCTTGTATGGTGCATGGACCAGGAAATAAAGGAAATCTTAATTTATTATACAATATCGTAAAGAAAGGGTTACCATGGCCATTAGGAGCATTTGAAAACAAACGCTCTTTTACTTCAATAGATAATCTTTGTTATATTATAGATAATCTGTTGACTAAAAATATTAAGTCCGGAATTTATAATATTGGCGATGATGAAGCTTTGTCAACCAATGAGCTTATTGAGATCATATGTTATGAAATGGGTAAAAACCCACGGATTTGGAAGCTTAACAAAAGCTTTATGAAGTTTTGCGCTAGGATAGGTACATTCGTGCGTTTACCTCTTAATACCGAGCGGCTTTATAAGCTAACAGAGAATTATGTGGTTTCAAATAATAAGATAAAAAATGCTCTTGGAATCAAAAAACTTCCTGTTACGGCTAAGGATGGATTGACAAAAACCATAAAATCTTTTGTTGGATGATCTCTTATTTATTAATAATATTCATTTGTTTATTTGTGATTGAACTCCTTTATTTCAAAATAGCCGATAAATATAACATCATAGATAAACCTAATCAACGTAGTTCACATTCGGAAATAACCTTGCGTGGAGGTGGTATTCTGTTTTATTTGGCAGGGCTTTTCTATTTTTGTTTGAGCGGTTTTCAATATCCATTTTTTGTATTAGGGTTAACTTTTGTATCATTAGTTAGTTTCTATGATGATATTAAGCCGTTAGGACAACTTCCCCGATTGATTTGCCATTTTATTGGATTAATTCTACTCTTCTGGCAATGGGATTTATTTGTTCTATTCTGGTGGTGGATTCCAGTAGCATTAATTTTTTGTACAGGAATTATTAATGTATATAATTTTATGGATGGAGTTAATGGTATTACCGGAGGATACAGTTTGGTGGTATTAAGCATATTATTGTATGTCAATCATTTTCAGATACCTTTTGTTGATGAAAATTTAATATGGATTATATTATTAAGTCTGTTGGTCTTCAATTTTTTCAATTTCCGTAAAAAAGCAAAATGTTTCGCAGGTGATGTTGGATCTGTAAGTATTGCATTTATCATTCTTTTTTTGTTAGGGAAATTAATTATTCAAACTCAAAATCTTACCTGGATTATTTTGTTGGGCGTATACGGTGTAGATAGTGTATTGACTATTATACACCGGCTATTATTGCATGAAAATATAGGGGAACCACACCGGAAACATGCTTATCAAATCATGGCAAATGAATTGAAAATGCCTCATATATACGTGAGTCTTATTTATATGTTTCTACAGTTAATAATAGCTGTAATTTATTTATCTTTACCAGCATCCAATTGGATCGTATTAATAGGTTGTATTATTTTATTGAGTTTATTATATCTATTTTTTATGAAGAAGTTTTTTTATCTTCATCAACAATGATTTATAGAAAAGTAATCTAACTATTTTAAGTATTATATCAAATGAACAGCAGAGTTATACTTATTTATTTTTTTGTTTTCCTGAACTATATTACTGTATCTGCGCAGGTTTCTCAAGATTTAGTTGAAAAGGCCCGGCAAATGGGAGTTTCAGAAGAGCAGATTGAACAGGAGGTGAAGCGTCGTAATTCACAACAGCAAATGCAAAATGAATTTGCAGGAAATGTTTCTTCAGATAGAGAAAATTCTTTTTCAGAAAAGATTCTTTCTATTGAAGAACAACAGGAATTAAATACTTTGGAACAGGATTTGGAACAAATAGTGTTCGGACGTGAGATTTTTACAAATAAAAATTTGTCTTTTGAGCCGGATTTGAATATTCCAACTCCAAAAGATTACCGGTTAGCAGCCGGAGATGAATTATTGATCAGTGTGTGGGGAGATGCGGAAATGAATTTTAATCAGACTATTTCTCCGGATGGAACAATTTTTATTCCTAATTTAGGCCCGATTTCATTGAGCGGATTAACTGTTGAGGGTGCAGAGAACCGGATAAAGATTGATTTGGGGCGGATTATTTCTTCCATAGACCAGGGAGAGAAAACTAATACCTATGTTTCAGTCAGTTTAGGTAAAATCCGGAGCCTGAAAATAAATATTGTGGGGGGGGAGTGGAATTCCCGGGAACCTATACGCTGCCTTCTTTTGCAACTTTGTTTAATGCCTTGTATGCAGCCGGAGGTGTAAATTCAATTGGTTCTTTACGAAATATCAAAGTATTTAGAGATAGTAAAGAAGTGGCTTGTCTGGATGTATATGATTATTTATTAAAAGGAAAGTATAATGCAAATGTCCGGTTGGAAAATAATGATATGATCATAATAGGGCCTTACGAGCAATTGGTTACTATTAACGGATGTGTTAAACGAAACCGGATATTTGAAGTGAAAAAAGGAGAAACCTTACAACATCTCTTAGATATGTGTGGCGGATTTACAGGAGATGCCTATACCGAAGAGTTAAATCTCACCCGTAAAATAGGAGACGGTTACCGTATTGCGACTGTTTCCCAACAAAACTTTCCAACCTTTACACTGCATGATGGAGATGTGGTAACTGTAAAGGGCGCTCTTGAGTTTTATGAAAACCGGTTGACTATTTCCGGTGCTGTATGGAGGCCCGGTGAATATGAATTGACTCCTGAAGTGAATTCTGTAAAAAAAACTAATAGTAAAAGCAAGAGGATTAAAAGGGGATGAATTTGCCGACAGGGCTTTGATCACACGTATGAATGAAGATTATACAACAACTCTCATTCCTGTGGATATCCGTGGAATTATGGCCGGAGTTATACCGGATATAGCCTTACAAAATGAAGATAAGTTACATATTTCTTCTCTTTTTGATTTGCGTGAACCTTATACAGTACGTATAAGGGGAGCTGTTAATGAACCCGGAGAATTTGATTATAGCCATAATATGACTATTGAAGACGTTATTTTATTGGCGGGTGGTTTAAAGGAGGCTGCTTCTGTAATTAATGTAGAAGTTGCCCGGCGTATGAAAAATCCAATGTCTTCTTATCCTAATAATAAGATTGCCCAGACTTATTCTTTTACTTTATCAGAAGATCTGATTATCGACCCGGATGCAGGAACAGTTTTTACTCTGCAACCGTTTGATGAAATATTTATACGTTATTCTCCTGAATATTCCCGGCAACAGGTGGTACAGATACGGGGTGAAGTTACATTCGTGGGTGACTATGTATTATCGGAAAAGAATTTCAGGTTAAGTGATTTGATCAATAAGGCAGGAGGGCTTACACCGGATGCTTATATAAAAGGAGCCAGCCTGAAACGTAAAGTGACAGAAGATGAACTACGTCGTTTGGGAACTTTATTAGCCATGTCTGCTAATCAAAGTGGTAACGATTCTATTTCTCTTTCTACCATTGATTTGGAACAATATGCAGTAGGAATAGATTTGCAGAAAGCATTGAGCTATCCAGGTAGTAATGCTGATTTGGTATTGCAGGATGGCGATGAATTGTATATACCCCAGATGCAGAATACCGTGAAAATTACCGGTGCTGTAAATTATCCGAATAGTGTAATATACTCTGAGATTGCAGGTGTAAAAGATTATCTTTCACAGTCCGGAGGCTATCAGGATAATGCCCACAAATATCCGATTGTTATTTATATGAATGGAATGGTGGCAACAACGAAAAAGAAAGGGATATTCTTTAAAAAATATCCGAAAGTTGAACCTGGCAGTGAAATCATTATTCCGGAGCGTTCCCTTTCACTTTCAGGTACAAGGATGAGTCCTACGGAAGTAATGAGTCTTGCAAGCTCTACAACATCTATAGCCGCCATGGTAACCTCTATTATTAATACATTAAGTAAATAATATACACTGACAATAACTTAATATATCGTTTGATGGAAGATAAAATACAAAACACAACAGGTGAAGATGAAATTGATTTGATAGAGTTATTAAAAAAAATATTGCAGGACTGGAAATTAATATTGAAAGCTTGTGGCATTGCTGTCTTGATAGCTTTAGTGGTTGCTTTTAGCTTACCTAAGGAATATCGGACAGAAGTACAATTAGCACCGGAAGCCACTGATGCTTCTTTAAAAGGAGGGTTAATTGAATTAGCTGCCATAGTAGATATTAATTTAAATACAAGTACTACAGCAGATGCTTTTTCTCTTGGTTTATATCCGGATATAGTAAAAAGCACTCCTTTTATTCTGGAGTTATTACCGGTACGGGTTAAAGCAATCAAGGAAAATACAGAATGGAGTCTATATGAATATATGAATGAACATCAAAAAAGTGTTTGGTGGAATTCTGTAATAAGAGCACCTTTTACTTTACTTGGTTGGATACGGGGACTTTTTTCGGAACAACCGGAACCCAATGAAAGTAATCAGAAAGGTGATATAGTTATATTAAACAGAGATCAGCAAGATGTTATAAGAGCTTTACAGGAAAGAATTTCTGTAGCAGTTGATAAAAAAACGTATGTGATTACAATTGCAGTACAGATGCAGGATCCTTTAATTTCAGCACAAATAACTCAAATGGTATTAGAAAAACTGCAAAATTATATCATTACATACCGTACCCAAAAAGCTAAACAGGATTTAGAGTTTACTGAGAAAGTTTATAATGAATCTAAAGATAAATATTTTGAAAGACAACGGGAATATGCCTCTTTTGAAGATTCGAACCGGCATATCAATACAGCCTTGTATCGTACAGAACAGGAGAAGTTAAAAAATGAGATGACTTTAGCCTATAATGTTTATAACTCGTTAGCACAGAAATTAGAGCAGGACCGGTTACGTGTGCAGGAGCAAACTCCTATATTTGCAATAATAGAACCAGCAAAAGTTCCATTAATACCTTCTTCTCCTCGTAAGATATTTATTTTAATAGGTTTTGTATTTTTAGCAGGGGTACTGGCTGTAGGGTATATTCTATTTAAAGAACCATTTAGCAATATTTATTACGAGGTGAAAAAAAAATAAGAGTCTAATAGTAAAGATTTTATCTGAGAAAAGGAAAAATGAGAAATCATTTTTCCTTTTCCTGTTTTATAAATCGGAAATTTATATGCAGCGTTTTTAATAATAAATACATCTTAATAAATTGTTATGTGGGATCATTTTATAAATGATCACTTTGTGTGTTTTTGGTATACCGACATTAGCTTTAAAAATGAAAAATTGTAAATGGATTATTCTCACCCTTTTCTTTACGTTAGGGGTGAATTCTGCTCAGGCTCAGAGTATGCTGGATTTTGTTGAACAATTGAAGCCGTCCGGGCTTTTTGATAACGCAACCAGTTTGTCGAATGATTTTCTCAAAAATCTTCAGGGCGAAGAGGCTGTGCCTTTTGAATTTGATCCGAAGGCTGCTTTACGTAGTAACCGGATGGATATGGATGAAGATGATATACAGAAATCCATAGACGAACAACGCCAAACCAACCAACCTACGATTGATTTAAAAAATGTGGTCTTTGGCCGGGAGATTTTTAGCACCCAGAATCTTACTTTTGCTCCGGATTTGAATGCTCCAACTCCTAAGAATTATCGCCTGTCTGCCGGTGACGAACTTTTTATTGATGTATGGGGAGATGCGGAATTGCATCTGGAATGTGTGATTTCGGCTGATGGTGTAATACTTATTCCCAGTGCCGGACCAGTGATGGTAAGTGGATTGACTATTGATGCCGCGGAAAAGCAGATCAAAAGAGAATTAGGAAAAATTGTTTCCGGCTTGGTTACTGCTGAAGATGATATTCCCGGAACATTTGTTTCTGTTACCTTAGCCAAAATGCGTACCGTAAAAGTAAATATAGTGGGAGAAGCTGTTGCTCCCGGCACCTATGCTTTACCTGCTTTTTCTACTCTTTTCAATGCCTTGTATGCTGCCGGAGGTGTTAATGATATCGGATCCTTACGGCGTATCCGCCTGTTCCGGAACAGTCAGGAGATTGCTACATTGGATGTATATGATTACCTGTTCAATGGCCGCTCTAACACTAATGTTCGCCTCGAAGAAAATGATATGATCATTGTGGAACCTTATACGCAACTGGTAACGGTAACCGGAAAAGTAAAACGTGAACGCATTTTTGAAGTTAAAGAGGGAGAAACCCTGAACCAGGTACTTCGCATGGCTGGTGGATTCACCGGAGATGCTTACCGGGAAGATATTCGTATCCGGCGTAAAACCGGACGTCAATATCAGATGGCTACAGTGCATAAAGAACACTTTAATGACTTTCAGATGCATGATGGAGATATCTTGATGATTGATTCTGTGATTCCCTTTTATGAAAACCGGGTTATTGTGGCAGGAGCCGTATGGAGACCGGGTGAATATGAATTGTCGCCGGAGATGAATACCGTTAAACAGTTGATTGATATGGCCAATGGCCTGAAAGGTGATGAATTTCTGGGACGGGCACAGATTGACCGGTTGAATCCCGATTTTACTAAATCTGTTTTTGCTATAGACATAAAAGGTATCCTGAATGGAACTGCTCCTGACGTTGTTCTACAAAAGGAGGATGTTTTAATTATTCCTTCTCTTTTTGATCTGTGTGAAGCTTATACTATTAAGGTAAGTGGAGCGGTAAATGTTCCTAAAACTCTTCCCTATAGTTATAATATGACTGTTGAAGATGCTATTATAAAAGCCGGAGGCCTGAAAGAATCTGCGGCAACTGTAAATGTAGAAGTTGCCCGGCGGATTAAAAATCCCGGATCTACAGAGTCTACCAATGTGATAGCTGAACGATTTAGTTTTACCCTTAGCGATGAGTTAGTTTACGAACATGGGGAAGAACTGTTTACCCTGGAACCTTTTGATGAGGTATATGTGCGTTATTCCCCGGGATATTCAAAACAACAGGTTATAAAAATTAATGGGGAAGTAGCCTTTGAAGGGGATTATGTATTAGCTGAAAAGAATTCCCGTTTGAGTGACCTGGTAAAGCAGGCAGGAGGAGTTACTCCGGATGCATATGTAAAAGGGGCCAGTTTGAAACGTAGAGTTACTGAAGATGAATTACGCCGTATAGAAACCCTGATGGATTTGAATGGAGGCCGGATCAGCGATTCGTTGAGTCTGGCTGATATTGATCTGAAAACATATGCTGTTGGTGTGGATCTCGAAAAAGCATTGTCTCAAAAAGGAAGTTATTATGACCTGGTATTACAGGATGGAGATGAATTATATGTTCCCCAGTTTCAGAGTATTGTAAAAGTAAGTGGAAAAGTAACGTATCCGAATAGTTTTACCTATACCAATCGTTTGTCGGTAAAAGATTGTATTTTACAGGCTGGTGGATATAATGAAAGTGCACGCAAATATCCTATTGTTGTTTATATGAATGGAACAGTTGCCACAACAAAGAAGTGGCTGTTTGGTAAAAAATATCCCAAAGTAGAACCCGGATGCGAAATTATTGTGCCAACCAAATCAGCACGTAGCTTGCGTAGCCTGCAGGAAATCATGACATTGGCCAGTTCAACTACTTCTATTGCTGCTATGGTAGCATCTATTATTAATTCGATGAAATAAAGTAGTCAAGTAGTTATCAGCCCTTGTGGGCTTAGTAGTCAGCGTTCGCTTTGCTCACTGGTAGTCAAGTAGAAAAATAAATATAAATAAATTATTCCTGAAGTAAAAGAGTCCTTATTTAGGACTCTTTTGTTGTTCAATATCCTCGGGTGATGTTCTTAACGTCAGCACTGTTAATTCCGGGAAAGCTCCGATTCGCATGGGGTAAAAAGTATTGCCTACACCCTGGTTTACGTACATTTTTTGTCCGAAATGGTCATACAGTCCGGCCCACTCTTTATATTTTAAAACAGCCGGGGATAAGTTTCCGAATCGTAATTGAAATGCATGTGTATGTCCGGCCAGCATCAGGTCTATATCCGTAGTAGGAAGTACTTCTCCATGCCAATGGCTGGGGTCGTGGCTTAATAGAATAGTAAACATCTGTTTATCTACAGGTCCGTATGCTTTTTCCAGATCGCCGTATTGCTGGAAGGGTGGTTCTCCCCAGTTTTCTACGCCAACGATAGCAATCGTGTCGTTATTCCTTGTAATATGCCGGTGTTCGTTTTTTAGGAGTATCCATCCCCAGTTTCCTTCAATTTCCATTAAGCGTTCAAAATTCCGTTCCTTTTCATCCGGATGATTCCAGTCGTAGTAATCTCCATAATCATGGTTACCTAATATGGAATAGACTCCATACGGTGCTTCGAGGCTGGATAATACATCGAGGAAAGGTTCCATTTCAACACTCCTGTCATTTACAATGTCACCGGTAAAGAAAATAATATCAGGCTTCAGCTCGTTAATTTTTTTCACCACCCTTTTAACAAAACGTGTGTTTTTTCCGAAACTTCCCAGATGAAAGTCTGAAAACTGTACAATCCGAAAACCATCAAAACCTTCCGGAAGTCTTTTTAAAGTAATGGTCTCCTCTTTAACGATTAATCGTGTCCGGCCAACAGCAGCACCATAAATAATTAAAACCATGGTAATACCCGCAATGCCCACACCGATAATCATATTGAGTTCATACTGGCTTTTCTGGCGTCGTGAAAAAGGAAAAATAACGATTAGCCAGTAAAGCAGAAAAAGTAACTTCGGAATGTTAAACAACAAAAAGAGGAATACGCCCCAACGCATATTATGAAAATACATCAGGTCGAACCCATATACAACCAGGAATCCTATTGAATAGAGAATAGAAAAGACACTGAAAACAAGAAAAATCTTGTTATCAAAGTTCGACAATGTACGGATAAACCGGTACATAATAATATCGGCATTAATACCAATAATAACAATTAAAAAAGCGATAATGAGTATCATAGTTATGGTTTGGTGATAATGTTATTCCAGTAAATAACACTTTTATGCGCAGTTAAGTTTAATTTATAGGAATCCTTGCTTCCGTAGAACTTCTAAAAACACCTCTGAAAAGTACTCATTATTCTTTTTAGTATACCGGATATCCGTGAAAACCTGTGCCAAGGTCTCTTTCCGGTTTTCTTTCACATAATTGATATTAGTTTCCAATTCCTCTTTCTCTTTGTAGAGTTGATGAATGGCTTCTGGAGTATAATCTTTGTATTCTTCCGTATGGAAGATTGCTTCCAGCGGCAGGCGTTCCGGTTGGGCCGGATCGTGTGCCGGGTAACCAACAGTTACTGTTGTAACAGGAACTACCAGGTGGGGGAGATTTAACGCGTCAATAATAGGACTTGCGTTATAAGTTGTAGTGCCCAGGTAACAAATACCTAATCCTTTTTCTTCGGCTGCCGTGCAGAAAGCCTGTGCAAACAACATCGAATCAATAGTCGCAGCGATAAACGTCTGAAAGTTATCAAACCCCGGTTCAGCATTCCGTTGCTCCGCCCATTTTACAAACCGGTTTGCATCTGCGCAGAAAGTCAACACTACAGGTGCTGTTTTTACCATGGGCTGGTTAAAGTGTGCCGGAGCCAATTCTTCTTTTTTTGCCATATCGCGTGTTACCACTACGCTGTAAAGCTGCATATTTCCTGTATTGGAAGCCCGTGCCGCAACATCCAGTAACTCATTCAAAAGGCAGTCAGGAATATCCTGCTCTGTATATTGCCGGATTGTTTTCCGGTTTTTCATACTGTTTAAAAGCATATTCTTTTTGTTGCAAAGGTAGGGAAAAGGAGTTAAGTAGTCAAGTAGTAAGTAGTCAAGAAGTGAAGTGCAAAAATCTACTTAACTACTAACGAACATAGTGAGTGATGACTACTAGTGAGTAAAGCGAACGATAACTACTAACGAATGAAATGAGTGATAACTACTTTTTAATTATCTTTGCACCTAATTAGAAAAAGCGATTATGACTAAGTCAAAAGTGTATTTTACCAATTTAAGGACCACCCCTTCATCCAATTTATTAGATAAGTTGGAACGTGTCGTAAAACGTGCGGGTATTGCGGATATAGATTTTAAAGATAAATTTGTAGCTATTAAAATTCATTTTGGTGAGCCGGGTAATCTGGCTTATATCCGTCCCAATTATGCGGCTCGTATAGCAACATTATTGCGTAGTCTGGGGGCAAAGCCATTCCTGACGGATTCCAATACCCTTTATTCCGGTCGCCGTTCCAATGCTGTTGACCATTTGCAGAGTGCATGGGAAAACGGATTTAACCCATTATCGGCTAAATGCGATGTGGTTATTGCAGATGGTATCAAAGGAACAGACTACCGGGAAATACCCATCAATGGAGAATATTGTAAAGCCCCAAAGATCGGTACTGCTGTAGTAGATGCTGATATCATATTATCCATGAACCACTTTAAAGGACATGAACAGTCCGGTTTTGGCGGAGCATTAAAAAATCTGGGCATGGGATGCGCCAGTGTAGGAGGTAAACTGGAACTTCATTCGGCTTCGCAACCGGTTGTGAACCGTGAAGAGTGTGTTAGTTACCGCATTTGTGAAAAATATTGTGCGCACGATGCTATCCATCTGGATGATACAAAGATTGCGGTTATCAATTATGATCAATGTGTGGGTTGTGGACAGTGTGTGGCTTTATGCCAGTATGATGCTGCCGTTATGGGCGACTCCGATACCTCAGAGCGGTTAAATTATAAAATAGCCGAATATACAAAAGCTGTTTTGCAGGATAAACCTCATTTTCATATCAGCTTTATTATGAATGTTTCTCCCGAATGCGACTGCTGGAACCATAACGATGCGGCTATTGTTCCTGATTTGGGGATTGCCGCTTCTTTCGATCCGGTAGCATTGGATCAGGCATGTGCCGATCTGGTAACTGCTGCTCCGGTGCTTAATAATAACAGGATCAGTGATATTCATTCACGCGATCATCTGGTTGGAGAAGATAAGTTTTGCCTGATTCATCCGGATACCAACTGGAAAGCCGGTTTAGAACATGCCGAAAAAATTGGCATCGGAACCCGGGAATATGAATTGGTAAAAGTTTAGCGGCCCGGCCGCTAAGTAGTTGGTAGATAGTAGTTGGTAGTACACTCGCTTTGCTCGTTTAGTAGAAAATACTTCTTTAAAGCTATTATCTCTGATTAGTAAAATAAAAAGAATTTAAAATAAGTAGTTTGTGGGATAGTGTTAGATAAATATATTTTGTGGTAAAGGTATGTTCTACTAACTACTAACTACCAACTACTAACTACTGAAAAAATGAACGATACGATTTGTGCTGTTTCTACAGCTCCGGGAACAGGTGGAATAGCTGTCATACGGGTATCCGGTCCGGATGCTATCCGTATAACGGATAGGATTTTTCAACCGCGTAAAGCAGGAAAAGCTTTGTCTTCCCAGCCGGCTTATACGCTCCATTATGGTAGTATTGTGGATAATGATAGTATTATAGACGATGTAATGGTGGCTTTATTTCGTACTCCTCACTCTTTTACCGGTGAGGATACAACAGAGATTACCTGTCATGGATCGGTCTTTATTCAGCAACAAATTATGCAGTTGCTTGTCCGTAAGGGGGCACGTACTGCTTTACCCGGTGAATTTACCCAACGGGCATTCCTGAATGGTAAAATGGACCTTAGCCAGGCTGAGGCGGTTGCGGATTTGATAGCTTCTACTTCGGCAGGTATGCATAAACTGGCTATCAACCAGATGCGGGGAGGCTTTAGTCGTGAACTGGCTAAACTGCGGGAACAGTTACTTGATTTTACCTCATTGATTGAACTTGAACTTGATTTCAGTGAGGAAGATGTAGAGTTTGCCGACCGTGCCAATCTTCGGGAACTGGCACATACAATTGAACAGGCTATCAGCCGGCTGGTAGATTCCTTCAGTGTAGGGAATGCAGTTAAAAACGGTATTCCTGTAGCTATTGTCGGAGAGACCAATGCCGGTAAATCTACCTTACTCAACTTATTGATAGGAGAGGAGAAAGCTATCGTTTCCGATATTCACGGAACAACCCGCGATGTGATAGAAGATACAATCAACCTGTCAGGCATTACTTTCCGCTTTATTGATACCGCCGGGATCCGCGAAACCAATGATCAGATAGAAAGCCTGGGTATCGAACGTACCTTTCATAAATTGAGTCAGGCCTCTATTGTGTTGTGGGTAATCGACTCCACTTCGTCTACCGCACAGATTTCCCAATTAGGAGAACAGATTACAGCATTAGCAACAGATAAAAAGCTGGTATTGGTATTCAATAAAGCAGACCTTTTAACATCAGATGACCGTCAGCGTGCAGAGGCAATGTTACCGGATATACACGGTGAACGTATCTTCATCTCTGCTAAAAACAAAGAAAATACAGAAGTCTTGAATGAGTTATTGATTCGTCTGGCCGGTATTCCTGAAATATCAGGGCAGGATATTATTGTAACCAATGTACGCCATTACGAAGCGTTAGCCAAAGCCCGCGATGCCATCCAACGGGTCATCGACGGACTTCATTTAAATATCAGTGGCGATTTCCTCAGCCAGGATATCAGGGAATGTATTCATTATCTGGGAGAAATAACCGGTGGTACCATTGGCACAGAGGAAATTTTAGGCTCAATTTTCAGCCGCTTCTGTATCGGAAAATAGTTTGATACCCCAAGGGGTAAACAATCCTTAGTTTAAGGAAGATGATAAACCTCGTAACTTTGGGTTACACCGTTTTCATTAAAAGAATCAACTGAAAAATAATACTCCGAATTTTTGTTGAAGAAACGGAATACAGATTCTGTATTGTGTACCATGAGGGCACTTCTTTGTAATATTCCAGAACGGGATCTGCAGCTTCCCGGTACGAATTGCCCCCGGGTTGGAAACGGTAATTTAAATCTATGGGATTAGCAACTATGCGCAAATATGTTTCCTGTGCCTGTAAGGGAAATGTAAAGGATAGAAACAGGATGAATAAAATATAGTATTTATAATTTATCATGGTATAAAATATTATTCAATTACCGTTAGCATTAATGCGGTCGCGGATCAAGTCCGGGAGCAGGAATATGTTCTTATTTTTCTTATGTTGAGTTCTATAAAAACTTACTTCTTTTGTAGTAATCCTGTTTGTTTTATTTTTTGGATGGAGCCGTCAGGATTGTAATACAATTTATCAAAGCAGATAGAACGGAGGTTGCCTTGTCCGGATAATACACAGTTATGATAAAAAGCGTACCACTGGCCTTTATATTCAACAATAGAACCGTGGCTGGTGTCGCATCCGGTTGGATCCAGGTATACACCGCCGTATGTCCAGGGTCCTAATGGATTTGTACTGGTAGCGTAGTTGAGGCGGTTATTCCCTTTTCCGTTTTCTGAATGATTATCGGCATAGGAGAGGTAATATACCCCATCTTTTTTATGAACCCATGCCGCTTCGTGGAAATCCACCAGTCCTTCCATAAATGTAAGAGGTTCGGCCAGTTCCAGCATATTTTCTTTTAACGGGGCACCGGCACATCTGCCACCACCGCCATAGTAGAAATAAGCCTGTCCATTATCGTCTACAAAAACACAGGGATCAATCATGGCAAAGGTATCATCTCCCAACCCCTGCACATAGCCCTGTACAACGAAATCGCCAGCAGGTTTCTTACTGGTAGCTACTCCCACTTTCCATGTATTGTTCCAGTCTGTTCCGCTGGGGTGGGGAAATAAAAGTAATAGGTTCCATCCTTATAAGCACAATCGGGTGCCCACATAAAACCACCTTCCGAACGTCCCAACGGTACATCCGAAGAACGAAGTATTTCGCCGTGATCTACCCAGTTTACCATATCATCTGTTGAGAATACATGGTATTGATCCATCAGGTCACATCCACGGGGAGGATCGATGTCGTGAGAAGCATATACATATAACCGGCCGTCTTCCCATACATGGGCAGAGGGATCGGCCGTATACATATGGCGGATGAATGGATTCTCCTGCCCATAACACAAAATAGTTGTATAAAAGAATAGTTGTAATAAAATAACTCGTTTCATATAAAATTATCTTTCTGGTTTTATTTTAGTAAAAGGGATTTCTTTTCGTAACATCTTTCCGGATTGTCCGGCGAGATACAGGTAGTAGTCCGGTCCCAGATCTGCATCCAGGGGCAGGAAGTAACTGTCTCCAACGGGTACTTCGGTTGCACATTTAAAAATAGCTGTTCCTTCGTCAATTTCGTCGAACATAGCCAGGTACAGCATTTCAGCACCATTGCCAATATGCGAAGAAAGTTGTTTCCAATAGAAATGTCCCCGGTTGCGGTCAATGGGTTTGGAATTACGGTTCATATTTTTCCAGGAAAAGCCGGGGAATGCCAGTGGGGCGTAATCCAGGTCCTGTTTTTTGCACCAGGCAATATCGTCTTTTACCAGTTTTTCGTATGTACCGAATGTCTCTTCACTGTAACGGCCTACGAACCATGGCATCACTACATCGCACTTTTTGATGAGGCGGTGCAGTTCTTTGTCATTCATCGTATCACCCTGCAACAACCGCCAGTTGGTTGGTACGCCAATCATAATACTATAGCCGCGTTCAATCAGGCCATGCACTATCATTTCAGCTTCTTTAAAGCCGTATTTCCGGTTGTCATTGAATCCGATACCCCATACTGCTACCAGCGGTTTCCCATTGTGGTAAAGATAGGAAGGATTCTTTGTATGGTCTTTCATCTGGTATTCGGCTTCCAGATAATCGATGTCGTCCAACAGGTATTTTTCATCGCCTGCATTCATTCCGCTAAGATCATACATAGCTACAATGGAACGGTTGTTTATATTGGCCGCGTTAATAGCCGAATGCCAGACTTTATTTAACTGGTTATAGCTTTTAGGGTTTTTAATCTCCGGAACAAAACGTTGCACAAAAACTCCATCAATACCATATTCACGCATCCAGCGGAAATGGGTTTTAACAGTAGATTCGTCATAATGGCTCATCAGAAAGGCCGGGGAACCGTCGGCAAAGCGGAACTCTGTTTTGTATATCCGGTCATATTCGGATACATCCGGCCACATATCAATTGTACACGAGCCCGGACGGAATCCGTTGCGTCCGGTGTAATGGTACCAACCTCTTCCGGAACCGTCTCCCGGACAACTAAACCAACCCTGGTATCCGGCCATAACCAGGCCTTTGTAAGAGCCATATGTATGGACAGAAGTAAAAGCATCTTTCCTGATAGCTGTTTCAATGAAGTCAACGACCGGTGCAGGATCCGGCAAACTGTGAGGATGATGTTTAAAACCCTCTTTTACAATAACGGTTAGTTTACCTCCGGCTTTTCGCATTTTATTTTCAAAATCTTTTACAGTAGATAGGGGTACGGCTTCGTCTTCGCTTGCACAAAGAATTAATATAGGATAGCCGCCGGCTACTATCTCTTTTGCTTTATCTACCGGGCTTCCGTTAAAACGGGCTATTGATTTTACATCTTTCAAACCATAGGCACTGATCAGGTCGCGGGTGAGTTCGCCGGGTTCGCGACCGGCAAAGTAACGGCAATCCAATAACGGATTGTCAATGTAAACAGCTGCTACTTTGGTTGGGTTGGCTGCTGCCCAGTTAAGGGCATACATGGCACCCCGGCTCATTCCTTCGAGTACTACTTTTTCAGCCAGTCCTGCTTTCTGCATCAGGGCATAAAACGTATTCCAGTTTTCGATACATTCCTTGTTCCCTACTAATCCGCTTTGATCATAATATACCAGGTGGTACCCTCTTTCCAGCAGCGCTATATCTGTTTGGGGTTCGTGTGCCCAAAAACGTGCGCGCCATATCCAGGGAAGGTCTTCACGAACCATATGTGGAGCAACAACTTTGGCTTCCCGTCCATTCAGTTTAAAAGTGGCACAGGGATAACCCATAAATTCACTTAGATCATAGGATATTCCTTCCGAAGTCAGGCTACTGAATATATTGTGCAAATTATCTCCCTTTAAGATTAGTTGTTGAAAGAGGCGTTTGGCTATGATACCGGAACCTTTTTCTTCAGGGTGTATCCGGTCGGGTATCCATTCCGGGTGTTCAACCAATAGGGGGTAAAGATCTATTACTTCTATCCCTTCCCTATAGGCTGCGGTTCGTAACCGGGGGGCTACCTGGTTACGGCTTACAGGATCGTAGATGCCGTTGGTATCCGTATCAAAAAATGCAGTAGGTAGCAAAAGTATAACCCGTGGTGAAGAGGGCAGTTTTTTGAAAGAACGGATCATGTCGCAGGCATCCGTTGTTAATTCGTCGAGTTGGGTACGGTTGACCGCTTTGGCATCGTTGCCGCCCAGGTCAATGAATACAATATCGGGGTTACTGCGCAATGCCTGCTGGTATTCGCGTGTGTTGCAATAAGGATTATCGCCTTTACTTAGCATGGTGGTGCCTCCTACTCCGTAGTTTTCTACTTTGTATTCCGGGCCCAAAAGGGATTGAAGTTGCCCGGGCCATGCATTCTCTTCCGGGTTCTGAATCCGGGCACCTTCTGTGATACTTGCTCCTATGCAGGTAATATGTATTTGTGCTGTAACTGTTGTTACCAAACACATAAGTATACTTACAATTTTTACTTTCATATAGTCCTTTTTCAGTGACAGTTATTTAATTTATAAAAGGGTGCACCCTTTGAGGGAAGAGGGTGCACCCTTTCTCGTAATAGGGTGCACCCTTTTTTGTAAGAGAATGTAGTTCCTGTTTGTTTTATCTTTTAGGCATCGTAAATTCCAATGGTTTCTTTCCTTTCAGCATCAATGAGGCTTCACCTGTCAGAAAGAGATAGTGGTCGGAAGGCATTCCATCGTTATCCGCGAATTTGGCAATGTCGCTTACGGGTGGATTGTCGCTAACTTTAAAAATAGCAGTCCCTTTATTTACTTCGTCAAACATAGCAACATAAATCATAGAGGCTCCCGCATTAATAGCTGTAGATAATTGTTGCCAGTAGAAACGGCCTCCCTGGCGGGGGATAGAGCCAACGGGCTTAATATCGTCCGGAAATTCAAAACGGCTCAGATTGTGCCAGCTAAATCCGGGTGTTACACAAGGTACATAATCAATACCGGCAGCTTTACACCATTTGATATCTTCGATGATAAGGTCACGGAAGCGATCCATATCGTTATGTAATAGGGGAGTGAAGCGTTGCACCGTCCAGGGTAGTACAATGTCCGCAGAACGGATTACTTCGTGCAGGTAAGGATCCGGCACACAATCCGCATTCAGGTCACGCCAGAAGGTAGGTACACCCAGCATTATGGCACATCCACCGTATTCGGGATCATTTTTAAGGAAATCAATAAGCCTTCCGATACCAATGTTACGGGTATTATAAGGACGGTCGGGAAATCCCACTCCCCAGATTGCAACCAGAGGTTTACCGTTGTGATGAAGATAGGTTTTTGTCCCTTTCTGGCTGGTAACTTTCAGAGAGTCTACAAGGTATTTCCAATCTTCGATCAGGCGGGAACAGTCTTCGCCGGAACCTTTCAGATCGGAAAGATCATACATTACAGCAAAAGCTCTTTCATATTTGGATGCTGCTTCTGCTGCATTTATAAGGACTGTATTTCTGTCGGCCTGGCGGGTAGCAGCACCGAAGAACCGTTGTACGAAGGCACCGTCCACACCGTATTGTTGCATCCATTTAAAGTGTAGATCAATGGTGCTTTTATCCTGCGAACTGAAAAAACGGGCGGTCGATCCGTCGGCCAGCTTTAAACCGGTAGGATAGGTTACTTCATATTCCGATACATCCGGCCACATATCAATACGAACCTGTTTTTCGTCCGGGTACATCATGCCGTCGTGGTTGGGTTTACCAAACCATCCCTGATATCCGGCCATGATAAGGCCTTTATATGAAGGATATTTCGTTGTGGTAGAATGTTTGGTTTGGGCTGAAACTGTTGTTACAGTAGCCAGATAAATGAGTATGCCAACTATTATTTTCGTTTTCATATAATTGTTTGGATTATCTTCTTTGTTGTACCATTTGTATCGTTCCGTCTTCATTATAATAGAGTTTATCCACACAGATAGAACGTAACCAGTCATTCAATTCTCCGTTCTGTTCGGAAAGGTCGCTGTTGTGATAAAAAGCGTACCACTGTCCTTTGTATTCTACGATAGAGCCGTGGTTGGTATAACTGTTGGTGGGTTCCATATAGATTCCTTTATGTTCCCAGGGACCTAACGGGTTATTGCTGATGGCATAACGCATTCGATTATCGCCTGCAACCCCGTCGTTCCAATTTTCATCATGGTTGTCGGAGTACGAAAGATAGTAAATACCATTCCGTTTATGTATCCAGGCGGCTTCGTGGAAGTCATATAACCCTTCCATAAGTTGCAATTCACCGTCCAGTTCAATCATATTGTCTTTCAGTTTCGCACCGTAACAGGTTCCGCCTCCTCCGTAGTAAAAGTAAGCCTGGCCATCATCATCAACGAATACGCAGGGATCAATTTCACCATCGTCCGGCAACCCAATGAGCCAGTGGTCAAGGCATACAAAACCGGAAGCGGGTTTATCACTCACTGCGATTCCAATCTTCCAGGAGTTATTCCATTCCGGTCCGCTTGGATGTGGGAAGTAGAAATAGTATTTTCCGTTTTTATAGGCACAATCAGGTGCCCACATAAATGTTCCGCCGTTGGGTAAAACACCTCCCCAGGGCACATCGGCTGCTTCGAGTATCTGGCCGTGGTCTGTCCAGTTTACCATATCATCAGTTGAAAATACATGGTATTTATCCATCATATCACAACCCCGTGCCGGGGTATTATCGTGTGAGGCATATACATATAACCGTCCGTCATCCCAGACATGTGCCGAAGGGTCTGCCGTATACATATGAGTAATAAATGGGTTCCGGGCCTTTGTATCAAACAGTTTAGATGTATCTGTTGCGCTTTGCCCCGGTTTGCATCCGCAAATCATAACCAGTAGTAGTTGTAATAGTACTATTTTTTTCATCCTTTGAATATCGTTTATTTAGTATTTTTATTTTCTGTCTCTCTGTTCCTTTGTTCGGCGTAGCCTCCTGGCTACGTCGTTTATATGGGTGAGGCTCTTGCCTCACGTGAAGCCGGAGCTTCACAAATTCTTAGCGACGTAGCGAAGACGCTACGCCGAACATGGGAAACATGCGATTTCCGCTTTCACGGGGAACATTCCGTTTTTATCATTCTCTTATTGTTTCTGCTGAAGGGGGGGGCGGCTGTTGGGTCGCTGCCCCACTTTTTATTTGCTTTGTTTCCCATTACTAATACTAATTTGCCACCGTTTTCAATGTCGGAATGGCTAAACCAGGGTTTATTCCAGGTCGTGCCGTTCAGGGTAGCGGATTGTATATATTTATTTTCTTCCGAATAGTTTTCGGCAACGATTTCGAATGTATTGCCGTTGCTTAAATTTATCTTAGCATAGGAAAATGAGGGGCTTCCGATGTTATAAGCGGGAATACCGGGGGTAACCGGATAGAAGCCGAGGGAGGAGAATACAACAAAGGCCGACATTCCTCCACCGTCTTCATCCCCTGGTACTCCCATGAGGTCGTTCCGGAACCACTGGTTTAATAACGTCCGGATTCTCTTCTGTGTTTTCTATGGCTGGCCGGCATAATTATATAGATAAGGTATATGAAGACTGGGTTCGTTAGCCATAGAGAATTGCCCCACGTTACCGGTATGATCCGGCAGTTGCGCATAAAATTCATGTTTGCCTTTGCCTAAAGGCTCGTTGAATGTCTGATTCAGATTCCTGATAAATTGTTCCCGTCCTCCCATCAGGCAGATCAGGTCTGCTACGTTATGAGGTACATCCCAACGGTATACCCAACCGTTGTTTTCACCGTAGTATTCGCGGGCTCCCATACCTCCGTCGTAACGGTAATCGAACGGATAAATAAATTTTCCGTCTTTGTCTTTTGGGTGGAAGAATCCGGTTTCGGGGTTGTATAGGTTCCGGTAATTATATCCTTTTTGCCTGTAAAATTCCGCTTCTTCGCTAAGCCCGAGGGCTGCGGCTATGCGGGAGAGACACCACTGGTCGTACGCGGTTCCCAGTGTTACGGCTACCGGCTGGCGTTTTTCGAAATCGTTTACGTTGGCTACTGTTTCTTTCTCGCCCGGATAAAGAGCTGGTATGTATCCCTTTTCTTTATAAAAGTCATCTAACCAGCCGGCCGGTGCTCCCGACCACGGAATGAGGGTTTTATTTTCAATCCCCTGCTTACAGGCAAGATACGCTTTTGCCAAATCAAAACCGCGGAGCCCTTTCGCATATCCGTCTATAACGGTTGCTACGGCATGGTTTGAATTCATCCGGCGGGAATCTCCTGTAATTTCAGGAAAGGTAGGCATCCACATATCTCCCATTTGTTCTGCCATTCGCAGGTAGGAATTGATAATATCCACCTCTGTTTTATCATCAATCAATACACGTAAAGGGTGTGTTGCGCGGTAGGTATCCCAAATCCAGTCGTCGGTATAAAAAGGAATCCCTTCGTCATTATGAATCTGCCCGTCGAAAGCACTATAGTAGCGTCCGTCTTCACTGATGCATACCGGACGTTCGAAGCAACGGTACAGGGATGTATAGAAGACTGTTTTAGCATTTTCATTACCCTCTCCTATATTGATTTTTCCTAATTCTTCATTCCAGGCCGCACGGCCTTTTGCTGCCAGTGCCTGTATATTATAATCATTCAGTTCTCTTCGCAGGTTTGCTTTGGCTTGTTCTTCACTGATGAAAGATATCCCATAACGGAGTTTCAGTTTTTTACTTCCTGTGCCATACCCCAGAATAACACAGGCGTTATTCCCTTCGGCTTTCGTTGTGTTTTCTGTAATACCATTCCGGTTCCATACCCCTATATTTTCAGGTATTTGTTCGGATTCAAGATAAAGATACACCTTCGTATTATTTTCAAGCAACTGATATCCGCTTACGGTATTTCCTTCGGCCTGCATGGCTCCGTTGTGCGAATTGAGAATCAGGTAAACCGGTAGTTCCGGCTGCGTATATTCAATATGATATAGGGCCGACTGGTTGGACAGCGCATAATTTACCTGTATCAGCTGGTCGTCCAGAAATACATCATACGAGTAAGGAGTTAGTTTTTCGTTGTCATAGCTGTAAGGTATGATGTGTGAAATACCTTCCTGTGTTCCCTGGTACGGACTCAGGTTAAAAGCCGACCGTCCGCGGTGGCTGGTTACGATCAGCGGTAGCCCGTTAAGCATATCCCCGGTGAAATCAGCCCGTTCGGGATAGACACGCAGCATACTGTTTGGCAGATGAACCGTCGGATAGGTAGGTACCAGCAGGTGGCTGATATTACCCATGTATGGGTTCACGTAATCTACCGGTTCTTTTTCTTTACTTTCCTGTGTTGCGGGGCTACAGGATAGAAAAAGGAAGAGGAATGCTAAAAGAAGCGTATTTATAATTTTCATGGTATATTGATTATAATTGTTCATCTGTTTGTAAAATATACAATAGATTTGTGATTCCCCTCAGGAGCTATTCTGTACACACATCTTATTCAGGCCGTAGGCCTATCCTATCTTAGGCCCCAGCAACGCTGTGGTTTAGGTGAAAAGTAGGATATTTCGCTCCGGAGGAGCAGCATAGGATAAAAAGAACCGGAGGTAATCCTATTATTTTAGTTTATATATGACTATGCTGGGCTTCCAGCCCGAAATACCCACTCTGTTCTCTACCCCCAGCGTTGCTGGGGTCTAAGATATACTGCCCTCTACGAGGGTGAAAAGATGTGTGTAGAGAGTAGCTCAAGAGGAGAGGGAATGAACTTACGGAACTTTCACTTCAACGATTTCCGAGTAGTTGTATTTCCGGTAGGTATCTTCCACGCGGGCACCCACTCTCAGGTAAAAGGTAAGACCGGATTTCAGGGGAATATCATTAATTACATAAGTTTCATATCCTTCGCCGGTCGTCATGTTGCCAATCTCACTCCAGGGTTTGTTTACATTCACTTTATATTTATCGTCATTGTACTCACCTCCCAGGCGGCTATTGTCACCGCAGTATTGCGAAAGGCTCAGGAAAGTGCGGATATCCAGTACCTGGGGCAAATTCTCTGTAATGGGTGCTTTCAGGCGGCAGGTTACTGAAAGAGTTGTTCCCGTAAGTGTATAATCGAAATCTACGATTTGCAAATAAGGGGTTACCTCAAAATCCTGTGTCAATGTACCGGATAAAGTCAGATTCTCAACCGGATCAACGGGCCAGAAAGGTCCGTTATAAGGTTGCAGGTCATACCGGGCATCAAACAACCGGGAGTCGTTATAGGTTCCATCCTGCATTACCGGAATATCCTGTGGGGTAGGGTTGTCGCTCCAGCTTACTTCCCATATACGGATCTGGAAATCGTTCGGACAGGTAAGAATCGGTTTCCCTGTAGTCTTATCAATTACTTTCCCGCTAATCTGCGATTCCGGGGCATCATAATTATCTATTTTCATACAGGAAACAGCTGTCGATAGAATCAATGCTGATAATAGATAGTATATATTCTTCATAACGTTTTATTAGTAACGGATTAATAAATGGGGTTCTGAATCAATTTCGGATTTCTGTTCAGTTCGCCTGCGGGAATACTTTCATAGAAACTACGTACTTCAAAATTGAACGTCTTATTCTCTATATTATATTCTTTGATGAAAATATACTTGTTCTCATCAAGTACCAGATAAGGAAACAATCCCAGGGGCCTGTATTGGTTCAGCACTTTGTCTGCAATGCGCCAGCGACGGATATCCCACCAATAATGGTTCTCGAACACCAATTCGCGATACCGCTCGTCCCGGATAAACTGTAAATTTTCGTCGATGTTTTGTCCGTTGATAGTCTGTACCACTGCCGCGCCTGCGGTTAATGTATAAGGGGTTGCCCCTGCACGATCCCGGATACGTGAAATCTGTGTCTGGGCATCGCTCAGGTACGTTGCGGAATTACCCGCTGTAGGATCCAGGCTAAGTTCATACGCCGCTTCGGCCCGGTTCAGCAAAACTTCGGCATAGCGAATCACTTTCCACGGCTGCTCGCTGTTATAGAGGCGCGCATCTTCAACAGCCATTTCATAGTTTACATATTTACGTACAAAGAACCCGGTAATCGTATTGTTCTCAATATCACGGTTCCATGCGCCGTGCGAACCGGCAATAGTCATATCATTATAAACATCGTAACGTCCTGCTGCTATGATGCGGTTATCGCCATTGTTTACAGGAGCTTCGGTAGAACCTAACTGCGCGTCGTCTGCCTGTCCGGTAAATGTTTTATAGAATCCACGACGAATATCGAAGTTTTTACCCCGCAACTCCATACCCGAAAAATAAACACTTGCCCGTAAACGGGGTTCGTAATCCTGCCATAACTCTTCACGGGTATTGAAACGCCGGGGAGTTCCGTCTGCATTCACAATGCCTAAATCATGGAACTTTTCTATGGTTTCGAGCGAAGGATACGAACCGGAACCCACATCCGAAACAAAATCGCCCTGCGGAGACATCAGTGCATCGTAATTATGTTTCAGGCGGTTATTGTGAGGAGATGTAATCGTATACTCTTTGATAAAAATATCCTCCGGACTATCCGGATCCAGGAACAAATCTACAAAATTCTGTTCCTTATCGGCCTGTTTCTGATAAAGGGAATAACCTCCCTGTTCGGTCTCAAAGAATAACGCGGCATTGTATGCTTCGGTAAAGAACCAGGTGGCTTCACTTGCCGGAATTCCCACATGTCCTGCTTTGGCAGCCGGATCAGGCGACGCAGTGGTATACCCGCCGTATTTGGCAATTGTACCGGCATATAGCATCGCTCTCGATAGCAAAGCTGCCGCTGCAAATTTATTGGCACGTCCGCGCTCGGTTCTTGCATACATATTATCCATGGCAAATTTCAGATCGCTATGGATGAAACGGTATATTTCCGATTCTGTAGACCTTGCCAACTGAAGTTCTTCAGCATCCGCCGTAGGATCCTGTACATGGTCCACAATAGGAACACCTCCATACCGCTTGGCCAGTGCAAAATAAAAATAGGCACGGATAAAATGGGCTTCTCCCAACAGGTTCCTGTAATCATCTTCATCGTGCGCATCTTTATACAAAGGAAAATTTTCAATCATTGTATTGATCTCGCGGATACGGTCGTACGGCTAGTAGCCGAAACCTTCGGCTTTCGCTACTCCCCAGGGCCATCCTACCGCTTCGCCGGTTATATCCATCATATACCCTTTGGGGGCATCCCAGTAATTATCGAACCGGAAACCATTTTCCACATGGTAATTAAAATCCTCTACAGGCAATCTGTTATAAAGCCCTGCCAGGTATTTTTTTACACCAAAATCTGTTCCAAACAGTGATTGTTCATCTAATATCCCTTTGGGTTCCAGATCCATATCGTAACAGGATACGGCTCCAACTATCAGAATCAGGGATATGCATATATGTTTTAGTTTTCTCATGATTGTTGCTGTTTTAGAATTTTATAGAGGCACCAATATTATAACTCCTGTTAATAGGGTATTTATAGTTATTTATCGTGTTACCCGATTTATCGTCATTCCCTTCGGTTCCTCCGGGATGCTCAGGATCCATAAATTTAAGCCCGGTAAACGTCAGCAGGTTGTATCCGCTAAAATATACACGTAAGTCTTTTACACCTACTCCTTTGAGCCATTTTTTTTGGTAACGTATAGCCCAATTCAAGGGTTTTAAGGCGCAGGTAAGAAGCATTCTCTACAGCTTTCGAACCTTCCGCGCGGGGCGAACCTGTAATGGGATAATATCCGGCTACCCATACGGTATTGGGGTCAAATATATCGGCTTCGGGATCGGCCGGATGCCACCTGTCCCAGAATTTGGATAAAGTTCCACCGCCTCCAAAAGGCAAGGGTTCGGCCACCGCCTCGTTGTATTGTACATACACTTTCGCGGCTCCCTGGAAATGCATATTCAGGTCAATCCCTTTCCATGCACCGCCTAACGAAATACCATAATTAAACACAGGCATACCATAGGTAGCTATCGGATGATCATCTTTATCGTTTATTATACCATCGCCATTCCAGTCCTGATACCAGTAATCTCCCGGTACTTTATCACCCGCTCCGATAGAAACCGGATGATTGTAAATATCATAATAGTTTGTAAACTGGCCTCCATACGACTTACCCCACCAGATATCTTTGTAACGGTTCTGCTGGCGGTTTTTCCAGTGATCGTACGAGTTTCCGGCCTGTTCGGCCACTTTATCCCGCCATTTTGTTTTGGTGGCTGATAATTGTGCATTTACAAAATATGAAAAATCCCGTATCTTGTTGCGGTGGGTCAGTACGATTTCGTATCCGAAGGTACGGTCGCTCTCCAGGTTTTCCTGTGGTAATTCCGCTCCTACTGTATTGGGAATTAATGCGTTCTTTCTGGCAAGCAAACCATCCCGGTCGCGGCGGAAGTATTCTACTGTACCGCCTAACAAACCATTCCATAAATCGACATCCAACCCAACGTTTATGGCTTCGGCTGTGTACCAGGTCAGATTCGGGTTCGGTATAGCCGTAGGTTTTGCCCCGGCAATCAGGTTACTTCCATACATCCAGCCTAACTCGTTTCCGTCCAGTTCATATCCCACAATGGTAGGCGGGTAGTTACTGGCATCCCGGTCGTCGCCCATTTTACCATAGGTAGCCCTTACTTTCAGGTTGTCCATGAATGGGATATTATCTTTAATAAACGGTTCTTCACTGATTCTCCAACCTACGGAGGCAGACGGGAAGAAGCCCCAACGGCTCTCTTTCGGGAATTTGAAACTACTGTCGTAACGGAAACTGAATTCGGCCAGGTATTTCCCTTTATAGTCGTAATTAAACTTACCTACAAATGCTTTGGATACCCGCTCACCAATACTATACATATTCGCTTCCTGGTTTTCAGTTTCACTGGCAAACAGGTATTCGGAGTCTACAAATATCTGCCGGTAGGCATAAAAGCTATCCCACGATGTATACTGTTCTTCAAACAGCGCCAGTGCGCTCACATTATGTACACCTCCGAATGTGCGTGTATAATTCAGTTGAAGTTGCATCAGGGTACCGTAATCCGGGAACGATTCGCGGCGGACAGAAGAAGGGTTGTTTTTCACAACCGCTTCGTAATGTTGCGTATCCGGATGATAATTGTATAGGTTATAGGCTTTCTGGTAATCGGTTTTATCCTGATGCTTATAGTCGTAACTATACATAGCCCTCGCTGTTAACCCTTCTACTCCCGGAATATCATACATCAGGGCAACCTGTCCGTTAAACACTTTTCCCATTGTTTTACGGTAACCCGTATAATCCGAGTTTGTAATAGCCACCGGGTTTCCTTCTGTTACTTCATAATTATTGAGGTAATCCGGATTATTATTGGCATATATTTCTGAAGTAGGCCGCTGAACCCAGGCTGCTTTATAAATAGCCCAGATATCGGTACGGGGTTCGTTCATCTCGTCCGCATAGCCACCAAGCGAAATCTGTGCTTTTAGCCGGCTGGTAATCTGCGCATCAATGTTAGCCCGGAAGTTCCAGCGGTCATAATCCATCGAATTACTTCTCAACGAACTTTCCTGTTTCATGTAACCCAGGTTAAAGAAATAACTCATCTTCTCGGTCCCTCCGTTTACAGTCAGGTTGTGCTGTTGTTGTGGAGCCGATTTACGGAAAACAGCCTCCTGCCAGTCAGTAGTCTGCAACGTCCCGTTCCGGTAAGGATCCATATGCTGGTCTGTATACAAAGCCGGCATTTTACTGAAAAAGTTCGTATCGAAACCTCTCCAGTTCTGCTCGTTCCTTAATGCCATATATTGCAAAGCATCCACATTATCCGGAGTATGCAGGAATTGCTGCCAACCGAAATTGGTGGAGAACGTAATTTCCAGGCCCGATTTATTTACCCCCCCCTTTAGTCGTTATCAATATAACTCCATTGGCCGACCGTAACCCGTAAATAGCCGCCGAACCGTCTTTCAGAACAGAAATACTTTCAATCTCGTTGGCATCCATGCGCGAAAAATAATCTTTATCGCGCGGAATACCGTCCACAACGATCAGCGGTTCGCCCATACCACGGATATCAATATCGGATTCAAAACCACCGGGACGGCTACTTTTCTGTGAAATACGTACTCCCGGAACTTTACCGGTAAGCATATTAATCACGTTCTCGTTTTTAGTAATAGCCAGATCTTCACTCTTAATATAGGATACAGCTCCCGTTAAAGTGGCTTTCTTTTGTGTTCCGTACCCAACCACAACCACATCATCCAGCAATAAATTGTCTTCATTCAGAACAATGTGCAGGGTAGTTGACGAAGCTGCTATTTCGGCCTCATTAAATCCGATATAAGTTACCGTCAACTTTTCGTTAGGTGCAGCTTCCAGCCGGAAGTTACCCTCCATGTCTGTAATAGTACCCCGTGTGGTACTACCACTTATTTTCACATTGGCGCCGATAACAGGTTCGCCTGCCGTATCCACGACTTTACCGGTAACCACTCTGTTCTGGGCATATGCCGGAAGGCATATCAATAGCGTCAGAAAGGTTGCTACCCAAGCTCTTATAGAACTCATACACTTCATTTGAAACTTGTGTTTTTCCATCTACATACGTTATTTATTTATTAAATTAAAAGTTCAGGGCAAACATACAGGCAGGGGATTAACCGGTTACTTAAAATAGCCTTAATAAAAGAATTAAAATAAAAAAAACTTCATTTTAATTCTATTTTAATTGTATTCGGATTCCCTCTCCCTTAATTTTTAGTTAAAATGCGGTTAATCGCACATAATCTATCGCAAATAACACCAAAAAATCAGGTAAATAAAATAGCTTATTTAAGATTTAATTTATCTTTGTGTATTAACAGTTGGTCTACAATTAACCTTATAGATAATGAAATTACTGATAACCCACATTTTATCACTCTGCTTTCTATGTGCATCAGCCACAGATTCCGGTTATGGCTTATTCATAAAATCGTACCCATGCAAAACGTCCGAAATGTCCGCGTTGGTTCTGGAAGAAGGCAAAGCGCTGCCTATGCATCAGGATCTGACCGTTTGTTTTGACCTGTTTGTACGGAATGATAACGTGTTTGGTAACATCTTCCGGATCATTACGGATAAGGACGAGAATATAGATCTTTTATTTACAGTAGACGATGACGACAAACGGTTTCCCATTCTGGTCATTAACGAGGCGGTATATCCTTTGCTGGAAGAAGTTGTCCGGGAAAAGTGGGATTCCATCTCAGTAACTCTTTCTCCTAAAAGGAATGTAGTGGAAATTACCTATAGCGATGTCGCACAATCTTTTCCCTATCCGTTTAAAGGTTCCCGCCAGGCACGGGTTTGTTTTGGATTGTGCCCTTTCGAAAATTTTGATATTCTGGATATTGCATCGGTAAATCTGAAAAACATTCGTGTCTATACAAATAATAAACTATACCGCTTCTGGAAACTGGAACGGCACGACCAGGATATATGTTACGACGAAATCAGGCAGGTACCGGCTATTGCTACCAACCCTTCCTGGATAATAGATGAATACATTTCATGGAACCGGATATATGAACAACATTTCGACGTTTCTCCTTCGATTGCTTTTGATTCTCTTTCCGGCAATTTTTATATGGTCAACAACTCTGCGGAAATACATGTGTTCAATGTGCATACCCAAAGGTCTTCAATGATCGGGGTACAGGGTGGAGAATATGCGGTAAGTTCGCCCAACTAATTGATCTATCTGCCTGAAAGCCGTTCCCTGTTATCCTACAATTTAAGTGAAAACCTTTATTCTGTTTTTTCCTTCCGGGACTGTAAATGGAGTAACAATAAACTACCGGAAAAGGAGCAGGCCTACTGGAATAATAGTGTTAACTATAACCCTTCCGAACAACTGTTGGTATCGTTCGGCGGGTATGGGTTTTACAGGTATAACAACGAACTGGTCAAAACATATCCCTTCTCCGGCAAACCGGAGGAGAAAACAATCCTTACTGAAATCTCTCCCCGGTATGGTACAGCTACCACGCTGGTAGATAATACCCTCTATATTTTTGGAGGCAGAGGCAACAAAGCCGGCAGGCAGGAATTATTTCCCAAAAACTTTTTCGATTTCTATTCGGTAGATATGCAGACAAACCAGGTAACCAAATTGTGGGAAGCTACCGACAACGGTGGCCCTGAATTTATATCGGGCGAAAACCTTATCTATGATCCGGTCCGGGATTGTTTCTATCTGTTCAGTTTCCAGGGAGGAGGTACTTTACTAAAAATCACTTCCGCAAAGCCCGGCTTTGTCCCGGTTTCTCTTCCTATAAATGAAAATGTAGAAGCACAATTCCTGTATGCCAATTTGCATTACTCATCCGGGCAGAATAAATTGTTCCTGGTTATGAATCGTACCCATGTAAATAATGAAGCCATAATTACCATTTATTCTCTCAATTATCCGCCCATTCCGGTAGCAGAACTCTCGCAGGCCAGGCCGGAGCAACGGGCAACTGGTAGTTTATTTATAAAATTAATGGTGCTTACACTACTCTTTGTACTGCTAACCTTATGGGTAGCCTATAGGTATAAAACACGTTCGAAACAACCCAAAGCTGTAGCCCCCAACCTGAAAAAAGAACCCCTACCGGTTAATGAACCCGGCGAAAAAGAATCCCTCTTTATTATAACTTCACACGTAGCAGTATCTGCCTGTTGGGTGGTTTCCGTGTAATGGACAAAACCGGGAAAGATATAACCGTCCAGTTTACTCCTACACTCAAAACCTTGCTGGTTCTTCTGTTAGTATATACGGAAGAGAACCCGCAGGGAATTTCCGGGAAAAAGATGCTTGGGTTATTATGGAGCAGTAAAGAAGAAAATTCGGCCCGTAACAACCGGAATGTGTACCTGAGCAAACTCAGAACACTGTTAGAGAATGTAGGAGACATAGATATTGTATCCGAAAATGGTTTCTGGCGCATCGTTTTTAGCCAGGAGGTTACATGTGACTACCGGGAAGCCATGAACATGTTTCGGATAGTAAAAGATATAGTGAACCAAACAGACGAAAACTTCAATAAACTCATAGAATTATTATACCGGGGGGGTATTGTTGCCTCATATGGAAGTAGACTGGCTGGACCGTTTCAAAAGCGATTTCTCCAACATAACCATTGATCTATTAAGCTCCCGCCTGAATGATAGCTCCCCTATATCGAACAGCCTGAAGCTGAAAATAGCCGACACCCTTTTCCTGCACGATTTCATTCACGAAGAGGCTCTCCATACCAAATGTAAAGTACTAAGCGAAACCGGAAAAATGGGGCTGGCCAAGTCTTTTTATGATAACTTCTGCAAAGAATACCGTAACCTGTTGGGAACCGATTACGAATACTCACTCATGCAGGTTATCCAGGGCGAGAATCTTTAACAGATATCAGTTTCATTACATCATTTAATTCTTCTATCATCGCTTTCCGGCGGGGATAAAGCTTTTTCAGTTGCTCTATTAATTGTAACGCCTGTTCTTTTGCGCCCAGTTTGATGATCCGTTTTATATATTGGCACATTTGCTGGTAATGGCTCCGGTCCGAAGTCCTCTCCAGATCGGCCAGTATACACTCCCTGTACAGATCAGCCAGGTCAGCCGGATATATGTTTGCCATATATTTTTCAGCATATTCAATCCTGTAAAACGAAGGCCAGTTATAAACCAGTTCCAGAAAATCTTTCCAGCGTGATTCCCGGATATAAATATCTGCAAGAAGATCATAATCACTCCGGTGTTTTTCTTTTACTTCGTTAATTAAATCCTCCACATATGCAGTCCATTCCCCGGCAGGAATCAGTTGTTTTAATAATTGATAGTAATCGGGCTCCTTGTGCCATCTTCCGGCATGCAGGTATAAATAACGAGCCAGCCGCAACGTATTCTCTTTATCATCTAATTTCTGGTAAATATCGAGTTGGTAACGTCGCCAGCTATCCACCAATCCCGGCGCCTCTTTTTCATCCCTTTCCACCCCCTCTTCCGCCAAACAGAGCGCCTTTTCATAATCCGTGGCCTCTATCGCTTTCTCTATTAGTTTCTTCCGGAAGTCCCGGTTTTCCACTTTACATTCCATATAATGCAAAGCGGCATCTTCACCGTCGGCTAAGGTTATAAAATTTACAAAAACCTCTTCGAGTGACTCTTTTATATAGGTTGATACTTCAGGAGAAGCTATCATTTTATTGAATGCTTTACGGAGTTGCTCTTTCTCCTCTTTGGTTTCCATCAGTGAGATAGCCGTATAAATCCGGGTATAATTCCAGTCGAACCCCTGAAACTTTTCCGGTTTTAAAACCTGTACCGCATATTTAAAAAGTTCTTTACGTAATTCCTCATTCAACTCTTTTTCTGCCAGATCCGTTAACAACTCACTTCCAAAAGTAAGAAAACCACCGATGATACCTGAACTATCATCTACGTAATATAACTTTTCACTGATTTCTTCCTCTATGGCCATTATGATATAGAAAACATGCTGATAATTTCCTTTTTCCAACTCTTTTATCGCATTTTCCTCTATCACATTTAATGCTGCCAAAAATTCATTGGTACGTGAATAGGGTATATATCCCTGATCACTGATAAAGGAATCAAAAACAGCAGCTATCTGACGGGTATAAAATTCTTTGGAAACAGAAAGTACCCGCGAAGCATAACGCGCAATAAGAGTATTCAGGAACCGGTCATCTATCTCACTTTGTTCACGGATGATCGATCGCAATTCATTTGTATTTAATTTCTGCAGTATATGATCAAGCAGTTCACTATCCGGTTCATTCACCGGTATCCCATCGCCGTCATCATAAAGTTCATCGTCCTCATCCTCCCAAAGATCTTCCTCTTCCAACTCTTCCTGCAAATAATAAAGAACGGCCACCACATGCTTGCAAACAGGACCCTGGTCGTAAGGACAATCGCAATTAAAACCAGTTACATCATCCCCATCCAGTTCAATATACACTGTATACGTTTCATTCCCTTTTACCCGTGCCTGATAACAACCATCCTCCAGCTCCTTTACTTTCTTAACACGTCCGTTTACAAAATATTCCGCACCTCTGCCGACAATAACATCGTCAACAACTTCGTCAAAATCATATAAATCAAATTCCATCATACCCTCCATTGATCAAAGTATCAGACACTAAAGATACAGATTCTTTTGGTAATCCCTGAAAGGACAGTACTAAATTATAAAATCGAAAAAGTTACAGTTTATAAGCCCGAAGGGCTTCAATGTGCATAACCGCGGGTGCAAGCCTTTGCAGCATAGCCGTCAGGTTAAAGCTAAGATTTCAACCTAAAGATTATGTGTAAAGGGCTGAAAGCCTGATCGATTATAGCCCAGGGTTTCAACCCAATGCCATCAACTTAAGGATTTTTTCTTGTTGGTCGAAGGGGATTTGCAATCCCCGCCTGTGGAGTATAAGGATTTGTAATCCGCTTAAAGATTCCTAATCCCATTCATACATTGTACGTGTTAATAAGGAGGATTATAAATCCTAAGAACTATTTGTCGGGGATTCCAAATCCCCTCCGTCCAAAAAAGAAGGAACTTTAAAAATCATCACCAAAATGTTTTGTAATCTACACCTAAACATTTAAATATGAATAGGAAACTTTTTTCGTTTTACAATTATGAAACGAACCGATAATAATTATAAAACCGAACCGATTATAATTATAGTTGATTCGTTTTATAATTATAGAACCAATCAGTTTTCACAAAAAGCATCAGGAATTCAGTCCTTCTTTTTTCAGCAGTAAAGTGTAAAACAAGATCAGTGCTGATTAAGCAATATATTACAAGAAAAAGTGCTCAAAACAAGAGCAAGAGATAATTATGCACGGAGAATAGGGCACAGATTTAAATCTGCGCCAGCATTCGCGCGATGCGTTGGAGAGTTTTATCGGCGATTACAACGAGATGTTTGGCGGCAATTATACCACCCGCGACACGGTTTCGTTTTACAATTATTACAACAATGTGGCTAAACGGGTGAAGAACCGGGAGATTGATATCCTGTTGGTGGTGAATATGTTCCTGACCTACCGCCCCACCCTGAAAGAACGCAAACCCGTAGCCGAACGTATCCTGGGTAAGATACAGGATTTTATCAATACGTTTATTGAGGGGCTTTGATAAAGCAAAGCGAGGGTATCTGCCAGGCAGATACCCTCGCCGGGAGAAGTAATGAAATTACGTGTTACGGTAATTCTTTGAATTGGTCTGTGAATGAGTTTCCGTATAGGGCGGAATAGGTCATGTAAGCGATGATGTTATTGAGGAATTTCATGTTGGCTTCTGCCTGGGGACTTCCGCTATAGTTTACAGAGGATGATCCGTAATTGCCAAACAAATCTATTTCACCACAATATATATATTGGTAATAAGGGTCGATTCCAAAACCACATATCCAGGTACCATTGTAATTATACATGATGATGGGAATAAAGGTGTCGGGCCATTTGGTTAAAAAGCGGGTAACGGCATCGTATGCGATCAGGGATATATCACCATGACCGATAGGTGCATTTTCCGTAAAGGGTCCGTCTTCCAGCAGGAATTTATACAATTTATTGTTCGCGGGTGAATAGTCCGGATGCAATACACGTGGGGTGTTTCTATTCGTACCGTCGTTACGGGTTTCGAATCCCTGTGCAATTACGCCTTCACTCATTAAGTAACTCAGGTAATTACCTCCATCCATAGAATGGAACAGTACGTGTTTGTCAGACTCGTCTTTCCATGCTTTAATTTTCCGGGCATGATTGGCAGTAACCGAACTATAATTGATCTGGTAAATATCCGTATTATCCGGTATGGTAGGATTGCTTGCAGTTCCCAGATTTGTAAAGGAATAAGGCGGTATTTTTACTACTCCGTCCGGGCCGAAATACATGAGGTTGCGGATGTTATCACTCATTTGTTTGATGTGATAAACGTTGTATGTATTATTGGTAGGAATGGCCAGGTTACCGTATGTACCCCATCCTACAAAATTAAGCGCGCGCGTTTGCGCGGAATTCTGATTGAATGTTACTTCGCGGCTTACATTTGTTCCGTCTATGCTGATCGTTACCGTAGCGGTTGGAGCTACTAACAGTTCGATGTTCTCAGGGAATACTACCGCGAAGTTATCGCCGGAATTACCGGTAACGGTGGTAGGCTTATTGTTACTGTTCTGAATGTAGAACCAGGGTGAACTTCCTGTGGCTGCCAGCGTGGCTGTCCATGGCCCGGTGGAGGTAACGGTTACGGTGGCTCCCTGTCCGCCGGTGGAGGGCATCACCCCGTAATTGCCGGATGGTGTGAGGGATAAGGCGTGCGCGGACTGTATGATGGTGATCTCCTGGAAACGCGATTCGTTGTCTTCCAAAAAGATTCTGTAAACAGCTTTTTGTTCGCTTCCGCTTGTGTTTTGCATGTTATCCGTATCCGTACCGGCTTTAATCGTAAGAGTTGAAGAATTATCTTTTGTTACTTCAAATTTATCGCTTCCGCTTATTTTTTTTACATTCCAGGGTACAACAAGGCTGTTTTGTAAGGCTGTTACTGTAATGGTGTATGAATCGTTCAGGGTTGGGGTTTTACCATAGGGGTCAAAATTAAAAGGCCCCGCGGCAGAAAGTTCAACACCTCCGGCGGCATCCTGTGTGAGTAAAAGTACCCGGCTGATTTTGGGGTTGCTGCGCAGGGTAACCATTACAAAGCCATATAAGGCGTTTTCCGTATTGTTTGTACTATGTAAAAATATTGTAAATTGCCCGTTTCCGTCCGGATCTTCGCAGGCCAGGGTTGCTGCCGTATCGTCGTCTGCTGCGAACGAGAAGGAGTTGGGCTGGTTACAAACAATGGTTGCGTCCCATTTGCCTGAAGCTTCTACTACTACCGGTTCGCCGGGGCTTTGCCCGGCACCGGGTACCGGAGGGAAGTTGACCAGTGCAGTGGTGCTTAGTTCCAGAAATTCTGTCTGGTCGCCCTGCTGGGTGATGGTGATGGTACCTTTGAGGTTGCCGAAGCCTATTTCTACCATACCCTGGCGGTCGTCGTCGCTGCTTAAGGCATTAATAACCAGTTCGTTGTTATTGAGTGAAACTGTCATGTTGTCCGGCAGGAATTCGTTGGTTATCTGTAGTGTACCGGTGCCGTGGGTAAAAATAGTCAGGTTGAATGTTCCGCCTCCGGGGGTAAAGTTTACACGGGAATAGGGGAGTGCCAATATATTATCGCCGTCGAAGAGAATGATGCCGCTTTCGTCTATATTCCAGCCATTCAGGTCGCTGCTTATCAGCATATCGGTGTCTTCGTAGGCATCCTGTTCGGTTCCTTTGCCGTTGCCCAGTACGCTGTTAATATTGATGCGGTACAGGTTATTGCGTTTTAATTGTTGCCCGGCATCTCCTACACTTACATTGATCCGGTAATATTCCGTTGAGTTTCCTCCGGTTTTAGCCAGGCCCACAATTACGCAGGTGGTTACATGGTCGCCCTGTTCGGGTGCGGCTACATAGTTTTCGTAAGCATACAGTTGCCCTTCGATGGATTGTTCGCCTGTTTCGGGATTTCCCATCATATACTCGAGCACAGGGTCCTCGTCGTCATAGGTCTGGAAGCGTCCCTGCCAGATTGTGGTACGGGGATATACATTCCATATAGAGGCACTTACCAGTTCGTAGAGTGGGTCTTTGTTTATTACATCTACCCGGCAAACGCCCCGGGTGAGGATGACATCCACTTCGCCCTTCTCTTTGGATTTTTTGGCTGTTCCGCTCATTGGCAGGCAGTCTGCCCGTAAGGGCTCATCCCCGAGCCTCAGGTAGGTGCTTTCCAGTACTTCACTTTCGGTACGTCCGCTCAGTAAGCTCTTGAGGTAGAGCCTTAATTCTTCCATGCTTGCGGGATCGTCCGGATCAAAGGTAATGTCGTTCGCGCGGATATAATATTCTACGTTGGCAGCGATCAACAGGTTGTATTCTCCGGTTGCCTGCAGGTTGGTATATTTGTTATCGGTAAAATCAATGGGGATGGAATTAAACTCTCCGTTGATAAGTGCGTTTTCCAGTACTACTGTATATACTTCCAGAAGCTGTCCTGTACCCAGTGTTGTGGGCTCGAAGAACAGGGTATACATGGAGCGTATGGTATTTTCTTCGCCCGTGGCCGGTATGGTTGCTTTGCTGGCGATGCCGGTATCGATGGTGTAATTGAGTACAAATCCGTTGCCGGGTATACCATTTTTCCGTACATCTTCTTCCTGCAAACAACCGGTTAATGCCAGCAGGCATAACCAGAGATAGGTGAGATATTGTTTTTTCATACGAATAAAATTTTTAAATGATCTGTGTGAATCTATTTTTAATCCCGGTCGTCAATGTTGGTATCACCGCCTTCTACCCAACTATTGTCGGTTCCTTCGGACTGGTTGATGGTGACTTCCAAATATATTCTTCCGGCTGTAAGTTTTACTGTCTCCCGGTTATCAGTCTGCCGGTTGTGCAGGGCTGTAAACCGCAGCGCGGTTATCCGGCCGTTTTCGTTGAGCATTTCTACCCGGTACCGGGTGCTTTCGGCCTGTAGCATTACATCCTGTGTGCCTGCCGTGGCAGGTATGTCTTCGAGGGTGAAACTGATTTCTTCGTGGGGCACGTTGGTGGTGAGTGAAACCGTAGCGGTTGCGTTTTCCGCCGGTCCCAGTTCTACAATTTTCCTGTTCAATGACAGGTAGTAAGGTCCGTCTATAGCGATGTCCCGGTCTTCAACCAATACCCACTGGTATATACCATAACCGATGTTTACCGCGGGTGCTTTGGAGGCTTCGTCCGGATCTTCGTATCCTTTGCCTGAAACCGACGTAACATCGAATTCGTATTTATGGTTGCGTAGTACCTGTACCAGCTCGTTGTCTTTTACAAAATCCAGCGGATAATAAGTCATGGGTGGTGTTCCGTCCAGGTATCCCCCGATAACTACCCGGCTGCGTCTTTTTCCGTTTGTGCCGGCACCGGTATGGACCGCGTCGTTTTCGTATAAATAGAGTGCTCTGCTGATTTGGTTGTCTACCGGTCCGGACGCGGCTTTGTATTTTTCCGAAGCGGTACTTCCGGCGGGCATTTCAGGCACATAGTCCACATCATCAAAGTTTTCCGAAAGAGGGATTACGATGCCTGTTGCAGGGGCAAAGTACAGGTAGGCCTCTTTGAGTTCGAAGCGGGTGGCCGGTACACTGACTGTAACGTTTACAGCCGCTACGGCCCTTACGAGCCATATGGGGCCGAGGTCTTTTTCGGTTCCTTCTTCAATATGGATGTTTTCTTTTATACCCCACATAGGCAACGATGTGATACCGGGTTGCGTACGGGAGGTATAGCTGTCTGTGATGTAGGGACGTATATTGTCGAGCCAGTTGTTGCCTTCTGCCAGCAGGTTTTGTTTTTCCTGCAAAATGGTGCGGCAGTTGGCTAAAAAATGTAGTGTAACTCCCTGTTGGGCCTTTAGTGTTGTTTTGTATATGCCTCCTGCCAGCCAGGCGGAACGGTGGTACTGGTATTTACCATCTTTGCAGACTATGATATCGAGTTCTTCGATTGCCTGCTCTATTCCGGTTTCGTTGGCCGGGGCACCACTGGGCTGGGGAAGGAACGAGATGTCCATCTCTTCTGCGGTGTACCTGCCCCCGTCGTCGTGGTATTTATCCGAGCATGCTGTTAGTAAACCCAGATATAGGGATAATAAGATTATTTTTTCTTTCATCTGTTTATACTGTTATATGCTATAAACCTTCTACCGTAATATTTTCTTTTCTCCAGCCATTTACAAAGAAGCGGACTAATTTGCCTTTGATCTCGAGTACGATATCGTCGCCGGCTACTGATTCGTAGGTGGTATATACCGTAAAACCTGTTTGTCCGGCAGGTATTACTTTTACGGATAATGTTTTTCCTGCAGCAGAGGGTGGCAGGCATATCCAGCCGGTATGCCATTGGTTTTCTTCGTATGCCAGGTGCAGGCTGCCATCTATTACGATATCAGCACCTGTTGGTTCGAGGTCTATAGTGAGTTCTTTCTGCAGGCCGGCTACTTCGATGCCGGGTGAATTTTCCGGGGTATAAGTACCTTCGTCGTACAGGATTACCCGCAGGCGGGATACAGCCGGAGTAAGCGATACGGTTATTCCGGTGTTGCCGGTTAGCTCCGTCTCTGTCCAGCGGGCCGATCCGCGGTGTAAGAAGTCCAGCGGTTTGTACAGCCCGCCCTGTATGGGCTGTATTTCAATTTTGGCTTCTTCTTTGCGGCTGCCGTTTGCTGCCTGTGGTATTTCTCCGGAGATTGTTTCGGTAGCCGGTACAGCCCATGCTATTACTTCCATCTCTCCGGTCTGTTCTTTCCGGATTCCATACGTACGGCCGCCTTTGATTATGTCAAAAGGCAGTACCAGCATGGTTTTTACGATCTCTTCGTGGTAGAGATGGAAATAGATGTCGCTGGCTATTACCTGATCGAACAGTTCCTGGTTGTTTTTATACCGGAATTCAAAACAGATCGTTCCTTCACAATCCTCCGGATCCTGAAAGATGCATCCATTGAATAACAGGGTGCCGATTAGCAGGTATAGTAATCGTTCTATTGATTTCATGTTATTTCCGGAAATAAATAATCCGGAACGGGGTTTACTCCGTTCCGGATTATCCGATTAAACACCCTGGTCTAAACCTATTGTTCTCCAATCATTGATGTTGATGGTAGCCATAACAGAGGCTCCGTCTTTTGGTATTACTTCGCCGCCATCTTCGTCTTCTTCGGCCTCTTCGGGGGTATTGTATCCTTTTGTGGTGATTTTACTTAGTATTACAGTATACTCAACATTGCGGAATAATTTGTATCCGTAATCGGCTGCCAGGTTTAATCGCCAGTAGCGTGTTTTTGTAGTCTGGTTGTCATAGGTGAGTGTACCTTTGATAATCATGGCGCAGGCCGTTTTTTTGTCGTATCCGTTTACTCAGAGTGTACTGGTAATCTCTTTCGGACTGTTTTCATACACAAATACATTCTGGCTGGTAATCCAGTAGTTATTGTTGTCTTTTCCGCTGTATACGGTTACCGGATCTCCCTCATTATCATATACAGAGGCGAAATAGTTGCTTAGTGTGTTATTCAGTACCCAGCCGCTCCAGTCGTCCTGTTCGTTGGCAGCATTGTATTTGGCAAAAGCATAGGATTTGGTCATTCCGTTAACGATGTAATACGATTCCAGTGCGAATGTAATCTTCGTTTTATCTACCGGGTCTATCCCATTACCGAATAGTTCTTCGGCATGTGAGTCGAACAGGTCCACATCAACACCCCCCTGTTTGGTTTGCAGCGGCTGTATTTTCGAGAATGTACGCGAAAGGCCTATTTCAACCGGTACGGCGTTGGCTTCCGGGGCCACATATACTTTTGCCTCGCCTGCCATGGGGATACCAAACGCCCCCGCAGGGTTGTTAAGCGTAGGTACAATGCGCGAGTTGGCATCTGTCAGGGTGTAACTGTTTACCAATGCACGGATGTTGGCTTCCTGGAGTCCGTCCTGTTTGCCCAGATTGGCGTTGGCAGCTACCAGAAATGTTTTATCTCCGCTTGTTACCGGTATCATGTAAGAAGCTCCGTCTGTCCAGTCGGTAATACGGATGTAGCCATCGTTGTGGACTTCCCGGTTACCGTTGTTGTCAAAAATATAAACCTCGATATGGTGTACATAGTTTTCTGCCTGGGTACCGGGATTGCCGGGACCTTCGGACGAGCGTACGCCCTGCGAGTACGTTAAAGTCAGGCTTGCGTAAGCCGTTTCACCTTCTCCATTGTTTTTGCCTGTATCGTCTTTTGAGCAGGCGGTAAAAAAAATAAACGCGGTTAGTGTAAGTACAATTAGTTTTTGCATATCAATTATTATTTAGGGTTTGTTAAAATATATACTTTGTTACGGATTATATTGGTTATGATGTGGCCAAATGTATAAAATGTTTTTAATAAAAAAAACACTTTTTTTGTCTTAGCTCTGCAAAATGTGACTGTAATTATGAATTTTGACCGAAATTAATAGTGCAAGAATTTGGTATAATTGGATAATTTTCTGGTACTTGAG
>JAJQAZ010000022.1 GCA_021203545.1 Tannerellaceae bacterium
TCGGGGATTACAAATCCCCTCCGACCAAAAACTCTTAAGTTGATGGCATTGGCGAAGACGCTACGCCGAACGAAGAACGAAAGGAATTAAAGCTATCAATAGGATACTTCTATGCGGCTATTTACTTTGAGTTTTACAAAAAATAAAATATATGAAACGTGCATTTTTGTTTCTGGTGGTATTAATGGTGGGGTATTATGGTTATGAGGCTTTTGAAGTGTATGACCGTTGCCGGCCATTGGTGTGTGTTACGGAAGGTAAAATGACTGAGATAGCTGCTGACGTGAAAGCGGTTGTCCTGGATGCGGGGGAAGATACAACGATTGTTTCTCCACAGAAAGTGCGTTGTTACGGTGATTTGGTTTATTTTGTGAGTGAGCGGGTTTTGTATTGTTTTCGTCAGAACGGTACGTTTGTAGGGCAGATTACCCGCCCGGAAGAGTTGCTGGTGGCCGATTACCTGATTGATACCGGTGGGGAGCAGTTAATTGTGTTTGGAAATCAGGACGAAGTCTGGTATTATACCGTTGGGGGAGAGTTGAAAGAACGCATCCGGTTCCCACAGGATGAGGAGTACAGCCGCTTGCGGTCGGTTGCTTATTACCGCAACCGGGTGTGGGTGGTGAAAGAGAGGCAAACCTTGCCGGGAGGGAGATTAGAACAGGTTGTAACAGAATATGATACTACATTGGTTCCACTGAATAATTACCCGTTACATCCTACTAACGCAGCTTACCGGCCGGAAGTCTATACCTGCCTGGAACCACAGTTTGCTGTTGCTCCCGATAATCAGAAATGTATGTATATGAAGCTTCCCGGTTCCCGGAATCTTTACTGCCTGATACTCTTGCTATAGGTCGTTACCGGTCTATATACCCACAGCGTGGCAATTCCGGTACGATGACTATTTATCCCGTCAGGCTGGGAGAGAGGTTCTGTTTTGCTTCCGGAACAGGACGTATAGATCCTTTCTTTTCTGTTACGATAAGGTGAAGAATAAATGTTGGGAACTTCAACATGGAATCAAAGATAATATTTATCATACCGGACAGGTGGACAATCTGTTTCCGCTGGATCTGACCGGAGATGGATATTGGTATACAAAAAGTAAAGGGGATATTGCCGCCCGGTTTCCGGAAGCTGCACGTAAAGATATACCCGTACTGTTTCTTGTAGAAATGAAAAAAGCCTAAGTATGAATAGTAAACTTGTTTAATAAACGGTTAAATAGTATCTGATAGCAAATGTAAATAAAAATATGAAAAGTCAATAGAAGTTTGTATATTTGTTTTCCTTATTACTTATAGAGGAAACACTAATGAATCAGTATCTTTATTTGTATAATGTATTATTGTAAATATCAATATCGTGAAAAACAGATTATTTCAAAGATTTTACTTTCTTTGTTTTTATCCTTTTATGTGATCCTTTTTAAAGGTTATGCACAGGAACAGATCAACCCTAATGACTTGTATGAAATTGTTAGCAGTAATGGATTAGTCCTTGATCATCAGGAGTCCTACGATGTGGGAACAATGATTTTGCTGGCTGAACCGGGAAGGGGACAGGTTTCCCAGGCCTGGACAATTGATGTGGCCTGGCGAGGATATGTATTGCTAACAAGCCCTGTTTCAAGCCAGAGTATTGATAATAATGGAGTGGTGGACGGAATTGTAGGTGCAGTGGTACTGGCGGAGTCTGATAAGGATAAACAGAATCAGCAGTGGCTGATGACGGAAGTGACTTCCGGGGTATATACATTTACGAACCGTTTTAGCGGTATGAATCTGGGGTTTCCGGATAGTGGCCCTCCCGGAGAAGCGGTTTGCCAGGTGGATCCCGATCCCACAAATCCGAATCAGTTGTGGACTATCCGGAAGTCGAATGCTACGATTGTACGTGAGAAACTGAAAAGTTCCAGTGATAACGACTGGGAGAATGAAACCATATTTGCTATTAATAAAGAGCCCGGACGGGCTACCTATGTGCCGTTTTCATCCCGTGAAGAGATGATGAAAGATGCCTCTTTCGAAAAACAGTGGTTGCGTACCAATTCTACGCGTTATCAGTTACTGAACGGAAACTGGAAATTCTACTGGGTAAAAGAACCGGATGAACGGCCGGTAAATTTCTACAAAACCAATTATGATGTTTCCGGATGGGACGAGATTCCTGTACCCTCTAACTGGGAAATGCATGGATACGGTACTGCTATTTATACCAATATAACGTATCCTTTTAGAAATAACCCCCCTTTTATACAAAAAAGGCTGGCTATACGATAGAGAAGGAGTATAATCCGGTAGGTTCGTACCGCCGTGATTTTGATTTGCCTGCCGATTGGAAAGATAAAGAGGTATTTATACATTTTGACGGTGTTTACAGTGCTATGTATCTCTGGATCAATGGGAAAAAAGTAGGATATAGCCAGGGAACCAATAATGATGCGGAGTTTAATATTACCAAATATGTAAAGCCCGGAAAAAATACTGTTGCGGTAGAAGTGTACAGATGGTGCGACGGAAGTTATCTGGAAGATCAGGATATGTTCCGGTTAAGTGGTATTCACCGGGATGTTTACCTGATTGCAACACCTAAAGCCCGCTTGCGTGATTTTTATATTACTACGGATTTTACGGATGCGGATTTAACAGAGGCTAAGTTGAATATACGCACTAATATCCATAATTATGGAGCTTTGCACAAGGAGGTACAACTCAATCTGGCTCTCTTGAAAGAGGGTGAAGAGATAGGTACAGTGAGCCGTACTGTGCAGCTTGCAGCAAAAGGTGAAGAGGTTATATCTACTGATATCATAGATGTAAAGAACCCGGTTTTATGGAATGCCGAATCGCCGGAGTTATATACGGCTATTCTGGAAATAAAAGATCCGGCAGGGAAGACGTTGGAAACGATGCACTCCCGGGTAGGTTTCAGGAAAATAGAGGTTAAGAATAAACGGGTATATATAAATAATAAACAGGTGTTTTTCAAAGGTGCTAACCGCCACGATACGCATCCGCAATATGGCAGGGCTGTTCCTGTGGAGTCAATGATAGAGGATATCCTGTTGTTTAAGCAATATAATTTGAATATGATACGTACCAGCCATTATCCAAATGATCCGAAAATGTATGCTTTGTTCGATTATTACGGATTGTATGTAATGGATGAGGCTGATATAGAGTGTCATGGTAATCAGACAATCAGTAACCGTGCAAGTTGGCTTCCGGCCTTTGCAGACCGTATGGTACGTATGATAGAGCGTGATAAAAATTACCCGTCTGTTATTTTCTGGTCGTTAGGTAATGAAGCAGGACACGGAAATAATTTTGATGAGTTACAACGAATCACGAAAGAAATGGATAGCCGCCCCACACATTACGAAGCAAAAAATGATGTGGTGGATATCGACTCCCGGATGTATCCTTCGATAGAAAGTATGATCGAGCAGGATAAACTGGATAGGGATAAACCTTATTTCTTGTGTGAATATGCCCATGCCATGGGAAATGCCATGGGAAATTTTGAAGAGTATTGGGATTATATAGAGAACCATTCGGAACGTATGATAGGCGGATGTATCTGGGACTGGGTAGACCAGGGTATTAATAAACCCGGCGAGCCGGCGGATCATTATTATTATGGGGGTAGTTTCAATGATTTTCCGAATAGTAACTATTTCTGTATAAATGGAATTGTAACCCCGGACAGGGCTGTTACTCCCAAATTGCTTGAAGTAAAGAAGGTGTATCAATATATCAAATTCAGCTTTGACAGGGATACACGTACTTTGAAACTTACTAATAAATATGACTTTACTGATCTGGATGATTTCTATCTGGAATGGTTGCTTCTGAAAGACGGGGATGTGGTTGAACAGGGACAAATGGATCTTCCGGCAGTAAAACCGGACGGTACGGCAGACCTGATAATACCTTATAACGCGATTACCGGCGAAAGTGAATATTTCCTGAATATAGCTATCCGTATGAAAAATGCAACGAGCTGGGCCGGGAAAGGGCATGAAGTGGCTACCGGACAGTTTGTGATACAGGAAAAAAATTATCAATTGCCGGCTATACAATCCCGGCAGACTATGGGGGTGGATATGAACGAAGGCCTCCTCATTATCCGGGGGAAAGGTTTTACCGCTTCATTTGATACTATTGCCGGTACATTGGAAACATTTATTGTTAAAGGAAAACCTCTGCTTTATAAAAACGGTGGGCCGCAGTTTAACTGGTACCGTTCTATTAATAATGATGGCGGAACAGGTATTTTATACCGGCAAACCAGCGATGAAAAGAGAAGTATGGAATGGGATTTAGCTGACGATGCAACTTCTGTTACCATAACTATTGAGAAAGAAGGCGTAATAAAGGGCGAATCAACCATCCACCAGCCTTATACGATTGTATACCGGATTTATGGAGACGGAACGATTGATGTGGATACACATTTCCGTACGCCTGATGTGGTGGAGATTCCACGTTTGGGATTGACTATGCTGCTGAGTCTCGAATTTGAGAATGTGGAATATTACGGCCGGGGGCCTATTGAAAATTATGCAGACCGAAAGAATGCCGCTTATATCGGGAAATATAAAACAACTGTTTCCGCTATGCAGGAGGCATATGTAGTGCCTCAAACAATGGGTAACCGGGAAGATATGCGCTGGCTGTCCTTAACAGACGAAAAGGGTAGGGGGCTGTTGATTGAATCGTTTGAACCATTTGGTTTCAGCGCCCTTCATTATACCGATCCCGACCTGTGGAGCCTTCGTTATGTACATGAATTGAATAGAATAAAACGTACCGAAGTTGTATTGAATCTGGATTGTGTGCAAAGAGGTTTAGGGAATGCCAGTTGTGGCCCGCCACCACGTCCTGCTTACGAAATCAAACCCAACCATGACTACTGGTATAAGTTCCGGATCAGTTACCGGGATTGATTAAGAATTAAGAATTAAGAATTAAGGGTTTTTTGGTCGGAGGGGATTTGCAATCCCCGACTATTGAGCTACGGATTTGTAATCCCTCTTACCAAACTACCGTTCCGGTTTAATAGGTATTTATTAGTTTACCGGATCGGAGATCCTAATACTCGTTAGTCGGGGATTGCAAATCCCCTCCGACCATAAATTACCGCCAAACCTTTATATCGTTTATTGATCCTATAAGTACCTATCCAGTTAATAAGTATGATTCCCGGCATACCGAATACGAAAAGTATAAAGTTTACATGTTCATAGTTCGCCCCTATTGGTTTGCCGAAGCGGATCATGTCCTGTTGTGCCAGTATAAAAGCATCATCGGGCGGTATATTATATCTGAATATAATTTGTATTCCTATAATTATGTAGAAGATCAGTAACGATATACCCATTATATTTAATAGAGTGCTACCGGGTGTTTTCATTTTGATGTTATATTTCATACATGCTATAGCAAAAAGAAGAGCTGAAAGAATAACCAGAGCAGGTTGTAGCCAGATAAAGATATAAACATTTGCCTCTTTGTAACTCCACCCAACGAGATTGGCAATAACCGCAATAATATCACAACAGAATTCAAAAATAATATGTGTCATAAGAATATCTATTTATAGAAACGGTAAAGAATGTTGCAATATAAGAATATTCCAGGTTCTTCGGTATTATTCCCGGAATTTTAGTTTGTCTCCCCTGATTGGTGAATATATTTCATGGAAGGTATCATTTGTATATATGTTGGAAAAGAAAGGCTTGATACCTTTGCCTTCCCATAATCCGGGTTTGTCGGCCAGATGGAAATGGATATGAGGTTCGGAGGTATTTCCGGAGTTTCCACAATTGGCAATAAATTCTCCGTTTTTTATTGTTTGACCTTCCTGTACTATAATTGAGTTCTGTTGTAAATGGGCAATTACTGCAAAAACATTATCCTCTATTTGTATAATGACATGATTCCCGGCTGGATTCTCTGTATCAGTTTTACCGATTTCAAGGTCAGGAAGGCCGTTAACAACTGCTGCGATCACTCCGTCACAAGGTGCAAAGAGAGGTTTGCCAAAACAATAGTAGTTCTCTTTCCGGGATGCATCCGTATGGTAAGTCAGGCCGTTTTCATCTGTGATAACCATATCAATTGCGTATTTTTGTGTTTCATTTACCCGGTGATAGTTTTCCACCCGGTTATCTCCTCCCCAGGTAACAGTCCATTTTTCTTTAAAAGGTACTTGTAATTTACATGTATGAGTAGGAATCGCAGTTTCCGGCTGTTCGGGTGGGAACAGGTATAATCCGGCTATTGAAGCATTGGGATGAATGTATAAACTAAGGATTAACTGATATCCATTTTCAAATTCAAGGTTATAGGCTGTTGTAAAAAGTGATCCTGTTTTGTTGTGTTTAATAGGGAAGGGAGTAAAATTCTTAATGTTTCCCACCTCTGATTTTAAACTATGGATTAGATTCCTGGTACCTTCTTCTCCCATAGCCTGTTTCATTTCCGGAGCAAACAGGTTGTAAACAGATAGGCTATTTCCTTCATTGTAGCCAGTTGTGAACTGGTTTGCTACATTTTCAATCTCTTCCGGTAATTGGGAATATGCGGTGAAGGATAGAAATATGCAGACAATTGTGGTAATTACTCTTTTCATTTTCGCATAAGATTATAACAAGTTGAAATAAAAAAAGAGAGCCTTTATAAAAAGACTCTCTTTCTGTAAGAGCGGAAGACGGGGCTCAAACCCGCGACCCTCAGCTTGGAAGGCTAATGCTC
>JAJQAZ010000034.1 GCA_021203545.1 Tannerellaceae bacterium
ATTATAATGGTATCAGGACATGTTTGTAGGCTAGTGGTATATTTTAGAGAATATTTCTTTAACTCATTTTCCTCCTTTTAGAGAGTATTTATTGTAATTAAGCATAATTTTTACGCTATTATTTCTTTTTTCTTTGTTTGCCTGGATGTAAGATATTACTAAATTATATATCCAAATTGAATGATAAAATACTAATAATAAAGTAATTAATACACGTAAAGCAAAATCCGAAGAAGTAAAGTGTTTAGTTAAAAAATCTAATTGTGAATGATTGTTTATATACGGATAATAATTATGTAATACCGACATATGTAAATAACATATCTTTGCAACGTGTAAGAGATACACAGTTTTCTAATTCTGTTGTTTTTAAATGTAGTATAAAAAATGGTAAGCTAACATCCCAACAAAACCTGTCAAAGGTTTTAAGAGGAGACTTTCAAGGACGGACCCGAAGTCTGGAATTAAAAACTAAAAATGGTGTATAATAGTAAAGCTGTAGTTATTTAAAATTTAAACAGAAGTTGGAAAACAAAATTCAAAAACAACAGACTAAAGAAAACATTTAAGAATTAAAACTAAAGCGAATTTATATTCGAATTTTCAAACAATCCTAATTACAATATTAATTAACTAAATAAATTTTAGAATTATGAGAATAACAAAGTTTGTAACTTTTGCTATCGCATGTGTTGTGCTTTTTTCAGCGTGTAACAAAGATGAATTTGATGGTGTAGAAATCCCTTCAGGAGGTGAAGGTGACGCAAGGATTTCACTGGTTTTAACAGACTCAACCACCCCCGCAGGTACAAGATCAGTTACTGAAGGAGAAGAAGACGGTGGAGAACCCGGAGAAAGCAATATTAATGTAGTAGAGTTCTACGTATTTAACGAAAATGGAACCCCTGACGGATCAACTCCTTATATAAAATATAATAATGTAGACGGCAGCCGTTTTACTTTCGATGTAGATGCAGGTGACAATAAGGCAGTATTAGCCGCAATTAACATGAATCTGGGTAATGTGGGTGGAAACATGGAAGATCTAAAAAAGGCAATCCATGATAAAAAAATCGAAACTCCGGTTGGAATCTCAAATAGCATTCCAATGTCCGGCGAAGAAAAAGTAAGTGTAAGTTCCGGAGAAGTTGAAACATTAGTATTAGAAGTAGCCCGTTTATATGCAAGATTCAATGCTCCTGATGCAACTGGTGCAAGAATGAATATCACAAAACAAAGCGAAAAGGATTCATTGGCAGTATTATTACCAAACACAGCTCTTAACCGGGTAGGTTTCAGACTAAATGGACATGTAGTAATCAACGGACTTAAAAAATCATTCGCTTTCCCTAACTACGGAACTACAGAAGCAAACCGCTGGATCAAAACAACATGGACCATCGGTAATGATCCTGAAAACTATACAAAGTCTGAATACAATGCTGAAGGTAAATTAGGTAAAGTATATAGCGGAGAAGATTTCCTGACAACTCAAAGTGTTTACCTGTACGAAAACTGTCCGGTATATGTATCTTCATCTGAAACAGGAATGAACTCCGGATACCGTGCAAGTACTGTTTATTCTTTCATTATCGAAGGTGAACTTTATGACATGGATACAGATGAAGCAGTTACCCGCTACTGGAGAATCAACGTATCAAAAACTGCCGACGAAGCGACTATCTTTAAAATCTTACGTAACGCAATCTACAATGTAAACATCAAAGACGTTAAAACAGTAGGTTATGCAACTCCTGAAGAAGCTGAAGATAATGATGAAGACAATGGCGGTGGGGTAATCCCGGGTGTGGATGACGCAGCAATCGAAGTAGAAGTAAAAGTTCTTTCATGGAGAGTGTTCAACGAAGATTCAGATATCTAATTATAACAAAAAGAATAAAATACCGGACGAGGGTGCTTTCCCTCTCCGGTTCTCAAATTAATATTCAATCATAATTTAAGTTCTAATGAAACAAGTAACTCTTATACTGATCATGATTCTGGCCCTTACCTCCTGCATTTATGTGGACGAGGAATGTCCGGGGTATATGAAGTTTACTTTCCAGTATGACGGAACTTCTGAAGGTTATGATGAAACAATCGGAAACGACATCCATTTACGTATATACAAAGACGATGTACTCTATTCTACAGGTATCATTCCTTATGAAAACATCAAAAAAGGAAAAGAGCACCGGATCAGAAAAGATATGACAGGAGAAATAGATATAGTTGCATGGGCAGTTCCTACACAGGAAGAATTTGTAGGTGAAATCCCAACCCCTTCCGCCAACCAATCCAAAACAGATGAAGTACTTGCGATGAAAACATCTACCAGAAGTACAACTTATCACGAATCTATGGGCGAACTATATCTGGGTACATTTACACATCAGGAAGATAATATTTTAACTGATACGGAATACACGATTTCTATGGGTGATTGTATCAGCCAGTTTACAGCTGCTATTCATAACATGCCGGAACTTTATACTGCCGGCCAGGAAGAGACTGTATGGTTAATGGTTCACGGAACGAAAAGTGAAATGGGCATTCAGTTTAATCCACAGGGAGAAGACGCTGCAGTCAGAACAGAATTCACAGAATACACAGAAGGAATCATAAAAACAGATAGACATGGTCTGCTACCTTCAGCTAAAGACCAATATATTAAAGTAGATATTTACAAAGGGGATGAATTCCGCGGAACAATAGAAACACAGATACAATCAATTCCCGGAGGAAAAATTCATCTGGATATTTATAGAAGTGTAGTTACCATATCAGTAGATAGCTGGCGTATAAATACCGAAGCTGTCTGGATATAATAAGATAGAGATATAATATATTAAAATGGGGTATTCCATTTGTAGTCAGGGAATACAAAAAAGATATTAAAATGAAAAAATTAATTTTACTTCACTTTACTTTACTGATAATTTTCGCTGCCTGCGAAGACAAGAGTAGTGAATTTAAATTAGCTCTTAGTGGTGAAGAACGCCCGGTAGAGATGACCCTGAATATGTCTTCACAAACGGCATCATCTACAGAGGTTAACGATGAAGCAATCATAGAACTGGATTTGGTGATTTGCAAAAATGGTATTTACCAGTATACACGCACAGCTTATTCATCAAAATATGTAACATTTCGCTCTACATTGAAAATAGATGAAAATATTGATATATATTTCTTCGCAAACTGCCGTTCAGCATTGAATAGAATGTCTTTAATTGAAGAAGAGACCCGCTGGGAGGAAATCCAATCGGCTTTAACCATAACAAATCCTGTAACTATACAAAATAATTCAGCTGCGTTACCGATGTGGGGACAGCTTAAAAAGGTAACTGTTTCTGACCAGAATATCAATAATCTGGGTACAATCCGGATGCTTCGTGCCGTTGCTTCGGCCAATATTTACTTCACTCTGAACCCGGCAGTAAATGGTGGAGGTACTTTTATCCCTCATGTAGTTTATGTTTATTATGGAGCCAACAAAGCATTTGTTGCTCCGGCAGAAGAAAATCTGGTATTCGCAGACGAGGCAAAAAAGATTCTAACAGGGGTTAAAGCTCCCGTTTCTCCGGCGGACATGTATACAATCCGTCAGGACAGTGCTTTTGCTACAGGAAATGCATTTGCAAATACTATTTTTATGTTCGACAATGAAACAACCGATGAAAATGCGAAAAACAATAATAAACGTACCCGTCTGGTGGTAGGCGGATACTTCAATGGCTCCTCTACATTAACCTATTACCCCATTCATTTTGTAAATTCGGATTTACAAACAGTACTTCCGGTAACCCGCAACGACCGGTACAATATTTTTATTTCATCGGTAAACGGCGAAGGTTATCCTGACCCGGACGAAGCAGCTGATAATGCAACAGTAAACTTAAACTATAAAGTGATTGATTGGAACGAACACGATGATAACGATATTGCTGTAGACGGTATTAATTATCTTTCTATCAGTTCCAAAAATGTAACCTTATACCGCAATGAAGGGTCCAAACAAACGATCCGGTTATCGGGAACCTACAAAAAAGAAGATATAATTTTATCCTTTTCCAACTCCCTTAACGGAACGTCTGACTATACGAATTATATTGCAACGAACAATCGCTTCAAAGCTGAACTAAAAGGAACAGCTACAGAACTGGAACTTACTGTAACTGCCCTCGGAGAATATTCTTCAGCAAATACAGAATTGAATTTCGATACACTCAGAATAGAAGCCGGGCGCGTACACTTTGATGTCAAAATAGAACAGATTAACTCGCGCGGTTGGGATAACGGTGGAAGTAACGAAATAGATTTCTAAAATTTTGTTCAGGAATAAACTAAAAAAGAAACGAATGAAAAGAATCCTATTTATATTTACCTTACTAAGCCTGGCGTTTATCAGCTGTGAAGTCGACGACCTGGCTGTTGGTACATCCACAGGAAAGAACGAAAACGGTTTCACTCTTTCCTATCAGGTAAGTGGTAGTTTCTCTGCTCTCACCAGATCAGTCGTTGATCTGGAAGAAGGAGAAGACCACATCAACTCTTTTTATATTTTATTCTTTGAGAATACGACCGGTGGAACCGGCACCTTTATTGATGCGATTGATATCAACCCGGGCAACGGAACAATCAAAAGTTCAGGAACTATTGATGTTGTATTTCCCGAAGGTTCGGATTTAAAAGCTTCCGAAAATTATAAGTTATTACTTTGCGCAAATATCAAAGAATATACAAACGAGCGGATCGGAGATCTGAATGAGTTGAAAGCAATTTGTTATGGCCGTACCGAAAATGAAGTAATTCATACCCTTATAGAAATAGAAGGAGTTGATCCTACCGGAAGAACAACCGAAGAGGCAAAAATAGCAGAGCAGGAAGATAATAGTTTCCAAATGGATATGTCGAACCTGCCGATGAGTGCAAGCACTGTTAAATATGCAGATGAAGATGAACTAACCGTTGATTTGATTCGTGCCGTATCCCGTTTTGATGTAGTTTGTGATGTAGAAGGTGCAACATTGGTTTCTGCTTCCGTATGGAATCATACGCCACAACTTCTATCTGGAAAACCCCATTTACAAACTTCAGCGGTACCCGTACAGAACGTTTTTATGGAATCAAAATTGAAGATGGCAGCAACCGGATAAATGGCTCACTTTATGCCTTCGAAAATTATGTGAAGACACCTGCGCAAAACGATAAATACACCACCTGCCTGATTGTGGGTATTAAAAGAGGAGAATACGCAAACACAGAATATTTCCGCATAAATATTAATGATACCAACCAGGGGCAGGAATTAAAACGTAATAATTCTTACCGCACCATTATCAAGCAATTAAAAAGTAAAGGAGACGACACGGAAAGGGATGCTTATGAAAATCCGGAACGAAAAACAGAATATATCATTATTGCCCCCAATACTTTTCCTGAACTTTCCGCAGGAGGTGGTGTAACGGATGTAGTAACTGTTTATGCAAGCGGTAGCTGGACTGCAAAAGTAAATTCAGAAAATAATACACAAGGATATTTTGAAGAATTAGACGACGAAAACGAGGATGGTGATGATGAAGATGAAAACGAAAGTTCTACAGAACCTCCTTTAGTAAAAACATGGAAATCTTCAAACGGAGACTCTTTCTATCTGGGTCTTACTACAGTCACTACGCTATCAAAACCAGGATCGGCTAAAGTAACATTTACACTGGACGGAACTACGATAACAGAAACGGTTACACTTACCCAGAAAGCACTTTCTACAGAAGACATCGTAGTGCAGGTAAGAAGAAAAGACAGAGCGGGTTCCCTTTTCGATCTGAAAAAAGCAGTAACCCACAGTTATGTATACAACCTGGCTACCAATATGCGTAACACTTCACTATTTGGTGCCCACGGAACTGTTGATATGGGAACGGGATATGTTTTCCTGTATACCGGGTCACTATCAAAATATGTCAGGGAAGAAGCTAAAATTTACCAGGTTACAGGCAATCCTGCAGCAGCGGTATTTAACAAACTCAGAACGAATATGGACAAAGGCCATTTAAAATTACTAATCATGTGTAATCATGATTCGTATGCTGAAAGTGCGATGAAGAAATACATAGCAGCCTTTAAGTCCGGTTATGATGTAAATGAGTACACTGTAAGTACAAAAGCGATTTCCGGTAACGCTAAATTGGAAAGACGTTTTATTGAAAACCCGGATATGAACATCAAATTAATGCAATATCTGTTGGAAGAAGGTCCTTTGGGAAAAGTAAATCCCGAAAATCTATCTTTCAAAAGCAGAAGTGCGGTTGACAGGGCTCTTACTAAGTGGCCGGAAACATTCATTCCTCTTATTATGGCGGGAGGAAATAAAGAATATTGCGTATTTGGTATCGATCCTACGAACCGCCTTATATGGATGAGTGATCCGGGCATTTTCGGAAGTAAGCCAACATCAAGCTATCAGAATAACTCGAATTTCGATTCTACATTACATCCGGACAATGAGACGTTTATGAATAATTTCATAGGCTGGATGTCGGAAGTTGTAGTTAATGGAGATATATTTTTAAACGATTTCAAATAGTTTATTTTCATAAATTTAGTTAGTCGAGGAGGGTGCTCTGAAAAGAGTGCCTTCTGGCTGTTTAGGTAATTAAAGATTGAATCTGTAATAGAAGGAATTATTT
>JAJQAZ010000008.1 GCA_021203545.1 Tannerellaceae bacterium
CCGGACTACGGAATAAACGATTCTCACGGAGTTTAAATAGCAAAAAGACAATATAGCTTTTTGTAATTCTTATTAGTTACAATCCTTTTGTTTTCGCTTCGTTCCAGATGGTATCCATTTCTTCGAGGGTCATCTCTTTGAGGGAGCGGCCTTGTGCAATGGTTTGCTGTTCCAGGTAATTAAAGCGGCGGATAAACTTCTGATTGGTTTTTTCCAATGCGTTATCCGGATCTATTTTATACAGGCGGGCAGCATTAATAAAGCTAAACATCAAATCCCCGAATTCATCTTCCATGCCCTGTGGACTCATTACATTGATTTCATCCAGTAACTCTCCCAATTCTTCCTGCACTTTATCCCATACCTGTTCACGGTCTTCCCAGTCGAACCCAACATTGCGGGCTTTGTCCTGAATACGCTGCGCTTTTATAACAGAAGGCAGGGAATTGGGTACTCCTTCCAGTACCGTTTTATTTCCCCCTTTTTCTTTCAGTTTGAGTTGTTCCCAGCTTTGCTCTACCTTCTTACTATCTTCCGCAACGGCTTCGCCGAATACATGCGGATGACGGTAGATTAATTTATCACACAGAGCGGAACAGACATCTTTTATATCAAAAGCCTGCTTTTCCTCCCCGATTTTCGAATAAAAAACAATGTGCAAAAGCAGGTCGCCCAACTCTTTTTTTATCGCCTCATTATCATTTTTGATCAGGGCGTCACACAATTCATACGTCTCCTCAATCGTATTGGACCGGAGGCTTTCATTCGTTTGCTTCTTATCCCACGGACACTTCTCCCGTAGTTCATCCATAACATCCAGCAAACGGCCAAAGGCCTCCATCTGTTCCTGTCTGGTACTCATTTTTATATCTCTTTTATTTATTCTCTTTATAATAGTTCAAACCACCCTGCAGGAATTTGATGTACTTATCTACATCTTCATCATATGCATACGAAGGTCCGACCGGCATCCCCTCATTGTCCAGCAATACATAGAAAGGCTGGGCATTGGAGCCAAACTTACTCCTTTGTAAATAACTCCATTTATCACCAATTGTTTTCAGTTTGCGGGTCTTTCCATACTCCTCAATCTCTATTGTTTCCGGCAGGCGGGTCTTATCATCCACAAACAGAGTGATCAAAACATAATCATTTTCCAGCATATACTTTACCTTTGGGTCTGTCCATACTGAAGCTTCCATCTTCCGGCAGTTTACACAACCATATCCGGAGAAATCTATCATTACAGGTTTATTTACCCTACGGGCATACTCCATTCCCAACTCATAATCATCGAAAGCCGCATGAACCTCATTCTCATACAAATTGAAATCCTGTGTATTAAGCGGGGGAGAAAAAGCACTGATCGCTTTTAACGGAGCACCCCAAAGCCCCGGAATCATATATACTGCAAATGCAAAAGAAATGATCGCCATAAAAAGCCGGGGTACGGAAACATATTTCAGGTCACTATCATGGCTAAACTTTAGTTTACCCAGCAGGTACAAACCTAACATAGCAAAGATTACAATCCATAAAACCAGAAATACTTCTCTATCCAATATACCCCAACCATATGCCAGGTCGGCCACCGAAAGGAACTTCAGTGCCAATGCCAGTTCCAGAAATCCTAATACAACTTTTACGGAGTTTAACCAACCTCCTGATTTAGGCATACTTTGTAACAGATTCGGGAAAATGGCAAACAAACTAAAAGGTATAGACAATGCCAGGGCAAAACCAAACATACCGATAGCAGGTCCGGTATAACTACCCATAGAAGCCGCTTGTACCAATAAGGTTCCTATAATAGGTCCTGTACAGGAAAAAGAAACCAGAACCAGTGTAAACGACATAAAAAATATACTGATAATACCGGTGGTGGAATCCGCTTTACTATCCAGTTTATTCGTCCACGAAGAGGGCAAAACCAACTCGAACGCCCCAAAAAACAAAACAGCAAAAAGAACCAGCAACAGGAAAAACAAGATATTAAAGATCGCATTTGTTGAAAGATCATTCAACGCGCTGGCACCGAATATACCGGTTATAAGCAATCCCATAGCCAGATAAATAACAATAATAGAAATCCCATAAGTAATGGCATCCCGTATGGCCTTTTTACGGTCTTTTGTACGTTTCAGGAAAAAGCTAACAGTCATAGGGATCATAGGCCACACACAAGGAGTAAGTAAGGCGACCAAACCACCTAAAAAACCTGTCAGGAAAATAATCAGCCACGAATTATCCGTAGTAGAAAGGGTTCCATCTCCAAAAGCCTTTAACTCCTCAATAACCGGTCTCCACCAATCGGATATTTGTAAAGCCGGTGGAACAGTAACACCGGAGGCATCTCCTGTGGCCGGAAGATTTGGAGTTGTAGCCACACCTGTAGCAGGCTGGCCGGTTGGTTCTTCTATTGCCGGGATTTCTGCCGGTTCTTCAGTAGCTGGTTGTTCCTGTCCCGCAGGAGCCTCTGCCGGCTGTTCTACAGTAGCCTTTACATGCCGTTTATCAAATGAGAACTCTACCCGTTCCGGTGGCAGGCAGGTCTCATCGTTGCATGCCATATAAACAACTTCACCGGTTAATTTAAATTTAGCGGCATCGGTTACTTTAATTTTTTGCCTGAAGGTAACAGTTCCCGAATACCAGCGAAGATTCATTCCAAAAGTTTCATCATACTCTGTTGTGGGTTTGGTAGAAGGTTCTATCTTCCCTACCAACTCCACACTCACTAACGTTTCATAATCAAACGAAGTAGATACCGGTCCACCGGATGGCAAATCCAGATCATACAAATGCCAGCCGGCATCTATCGTAGCAGTAAAAACCAATGTCTTTTCGGCAGTATCAGAATCTTCCAGCATTATCTTCCACTTTACCGGGTCCATAATCTGCGCCTGTAACTGTGAAAACAGAAACAGGAACGAGAACATAGTTAAAAGTCGCTTCATAGTCATATTATTCGTGTTATTATTTTACTATTGATTTAAATGATGCGGGATAAGGAGACTCAAAACAAACTTCTTTGCCTGTTTCCGGATGCTTCAGGCACAGTTTATGAGCATGTATACCCAACCGGCCCAATGGATTACGGGTTTCCATTTCACTGTCACTGCCTACAACCGGGCACCCCATTCTTTCCATTTGTTCTTTTATAATACTCTTCTTGCCTGCCTCCTGAAAGACTTCCAGCTGAGAATAAGTTCCATTACTTCTCAATGTATTATAACGCATAATTGTTTCGCGTCCGCTTACAGAAGTAATAACCACTTTCTCACCCTCCGCCACTTCCTGATTTGTCTGAAGAAGCCCGGACTCTTTTTCCGGCTTACCATGTACTACCACATTAAAACTACGGCAGGTAACCATCCGGTTCCAATTATCCAGAAACATCTGCTGCACCCCTTTGTTGCGTGCAAACAAAATCAAGCCGGAGGTTTCACGGTCCAGTGGATTCAGAAGGAACAGGCGCGACCGCGGATCATTCTTTTTCAAATAAGCCGAAAGCATACTAAATGCTGTCCGTTCCGTAACATTCTTACTTGCGGACGAAAGTAATCCCGGTTTTTTATCTGCTATCAACAAAAAATCATCTTCGTAAACAATCTGTAAAAGAGAATGGCTAAACTCCACCTTTCCCCTTTCATAACTGATCTCAATCTGGTCGCCGGGATTTACAGGAAGATCAAACTGGGTTGCCACCCGTCCGTTCAGAGATATCTGACGGTGTTTCAACAAGGCTTTTACTGAGCTTTTACTCTGTTGATTTAACAACTGAAATAAAAATGGTAAAAGGGTATTTGATTCTTTAACTATTACAGTCCTTCCTTTGGGAGCATTATTCCCTCTGTATTTTTTCCTTTTATAATCTGAGCGTTGTGCCATAAATAATTGATTGGGAAAATAGTCCTTTCCCTTTTTGTTTCTGCAAAGATAGAGAATATTCTGCTTCTAATTTGACCACTTCCCCAAAAGTTTATATCTTCGCCGGAGTTAATTTATATTATCAATCGCATGAAGAAAAATCAGTTTCTTACACGAATAACAGTTCTACTTGCCTGTTCTTTTTTATTTACCTCCTGCATCGGTTCGTTTGGCTTAACAACTAAACTACATAGCTGGAATAAAGAAATTGACAGCAAATTCGTTAACGAACTGGTTTTTGTAACCTTCCTGATCGTTCCGGTTTACCCGGTTGCTGTCATTGCCGACCTGCTTGTTATCAATTCTATTGAATTCTGGAAAGGCGAGAATCCGGTATTGGCTTTGCATACAACCCGGACAGTAGAAACTGAAAACGGAGTCTATCTGGTAACAGCAGAAGCACATGGTTATTCCATCACCAAAGAGGGCGAAGATACTCCCCTGCTACTACGATTCAATGAACAGGAAAATAGTTGGGGAATGGAATATAACGGATATGGGCAAACTCTTTTTAAATATACAAAAGGAAACGAAGTAGTGATGTATCTTCCCGACGGTCGGGAAATGGAAGTATCCCTTACTCCGGAAGGTATCGCCACTTTCAAAGACACCCTCCTACCCTACAGCTATTATGCCGGGCGGTAAAAAAGGATCTGTATTATAACAAAAAAGTCATATACAAACTTGAATAAACTTATGGAAGAAGATTTTAAAACAGCAGGAACTAACCGTTTTCCCAAAAACAACTTTACCCCTTCAATGGCCTTTACTACAGCAACATGGATTGTACTTTTAACCGGTATTATTTGCTATTTGATTGGTTTATACAACGCTGAAATGGAATTAAACGAAAAAGGATATTACTTAACCATCCTTCTTTTTGGCCTCTTTGCTGTAATTGCCCTGCAAAAAAGTGTCCGCGACAAAGCTGAAGGTATACCTGTTACAAATATTTTTTATGGTATCAGTTGGTTTGGTACCATTGCTGCCATTGCATTACTTGTTATCGGATTATATAATGCCGACCTGCTATTAAGTGAAAAAGGTTTTTACGGAATTGCTTATCTGATGAGTATGTACGCTGCCGTTTCCGTACAGAAAAACATGAGAGACAGCGAATATGAAAAATAAAAAATTAATCATAGGGGGGGGAAGTATTCTTCTACTTTTAGTTGTAATACTTACAGGAGGTAGCATCTACATGTTTGATGTCTCCCTCAAAACAAAAGTAACCCCAACAGACGAAGCAGACTCCTACACTTATCTATTCGAACACCCTTACATGGAGCATTGGGTAGACAGTTTGCGAAATCATTCGGCTCTTCGGGATACATTTATTATTGCTGAAGATGGAGCAAAACTTCACGCATTATATGTAAAATCCCCCTTACAATCGCCAAACACAGCGTTGATCATACACGGCTATACCGATAATGCAATCCGTATGTTAATGATAGGCCATTTATACAACCATGAATTAGGCTATAACATTCTGTTACCTGATCTGCGGGCACACGGTAAAAGCGAAGGCGAATATATCCAAATGGGTTGGAAAGACCGTCTGGACGTAATCCGCTGGATTGATGTAGCCAAAGAAATGTATGGAGATTCCACACGAATGGTAATCCATGGTATATCTATGGGAGCTGCCACAACAGTGATGACCTCCGGCGAACATCTACCGGAAAACATCAAATGCTTTGTGGAAGATTGCGGATACACTAGTGTATGGGATGAATTTGCCTACAAGCTTAAAACAGAATACGGATTGCCGGCATTTCCCCTGTTATATACCACATCGTTGTATTGCCAATTGAAAAAAAGGTGGAATTTCAAAGAGGCCTCTGCCTACAAACAGATAGAAAAATGCACCCTACCCATGTTTTTCATCCATGGCGATAAAGATACCTATGTGCCTACCTGGATGGTTTACCCTCTGTATGAAGCCAAACAGGGCGACAAAGAGTTATGGGTAGTACCCGGTGTAGAGCACGCGGCTGCTTACTGGGATTACACCGACGACTACGTCCAAAAAACCAAAAATTTCGTAGGTAAATATATTCAGTAACAACTTCATGAAACCCTGTCACTTTTTATAAAGTAACAAAATGTCACCTTTCACGTTTTAAACGATTCTGTATCGTTGTTAATCACTTTTCCGAACGCATTTCCCGCTTCCCACCAGGGATTCCCAAAAGGCCGGACAGTTCAGGGCTATTTGTTCAGGAAAATTCACTTTTCTATAAAGCCGGAACTTCAAAAATCCGGATTTTATAAAATGACGTATTTTTCAAATGGTTAGCCAAACACAATAATCAACATAAAAAGCAATCAAAAAGTAAGGATTTAATTACCTTTCATTGTTTATGTTCTTTTTTCCTTTATTCATAAATAAAAGAAATCAGAACTATACTTATTATATATTTTTTTGTGAAATAAAACCCAGTTCTGAAAGAACTAAGATCAACTTTCCGAAAGAAGTGTTTATTTGGTCTAAAACGAGAATAAACCAGTCTACTATAATGAAAAAAATAAATTGGTATTAAGAATTTATCGCTAACAGGTTTATTTCTCGTTGCCAAAGATATATCTTTCTTTTTTTAATAAATAAAACAATTTCATTATTTTTTAGTGAATTAATGTTTTATTATAAAATACAGTGTTAACC
>JAJQAZ010000012.1 GCA_021203545.1 Tannerellaceae bacterium
ACTTACGTACGTGAGTTTGTACAGTTACGTACGTAAGTCTGTGCATTCATGTACGTGACTTTTGGGAAGTAAATTAAGAGAATATTTGAGGTATATCCCGGAGTCAGGCTTTTTCTTAGATATAAATCAGGATGATAGAGATAGTCCCGGTTTAGTAACAAAATAATTTTATCCTAAGATAGGTTGACAAAATCAGGTGGTCTACTTATTTCAGGATAAGACACAGCTATTTCATAAATAAAAGTAATGTAACCCAATGCCGGTTAGTTGCTTTTGTATACCAGACAATCCTTTCGTATATTTGCATAAAAATTTGCGAAAATGAATAAAATGAAATATATAAGTTCTGTCTTACTTCTACTTTCTCTGTTTCTCCTTTCCTGTGCTTCTTCTCAAAGGGATAGTGAACAGATCATTTCTGTTACAATCGAACCTCAACGATATTTTGCAGAAAAGATTGGTGGTGATAAGTTTATTATCAATACGGTAGTTCCGTCAGGTCAAAGCCCGGAAACATTTGACCCTTCTCCTCAACAAATGGTTTCGATCGGGAAAAGCCTTGCCTACTTTCAGATCGGCTATATTGGTTTCGAGCAAGCCTGTATGCAACCCATCCGGGATAACAACCCGGATATGCAGTTATTTGATTTGTCCAGAGGAATTGAACTGATTACTGATGAACATGATTGCGGAGGAGATCACCACGGAGATGAACACATACATCACCATCACCACCATGGAGTAGACCCACATATCTGGAGCTCTGTTTCCGGTGCCAAAGTAATCGCCTGGAATACGTTGCAGGCTTTTATCGAACTGGACCCTGAAAATAAGCAGTACTACTGGCAGAATTATAATAACCTGATGCAGGAGATAGAAAATACCGGAAAAGAGATAGAAGAAATACTTTCGGATGTTTCTCAACGCACATTCATTATTTACCATCCGGCCCTTACCTATTTTGCAAACGAATACGGACTGACCCAACTATGCATCGAAATGGACGGCAAAGAACCTTCGCCGGCACAGTTGAAAGAACTGATTGATGTGGCCCGTAAAGAGCATGCTAAAACAGTCTTCATACAGCAGGAGTTCGATCAGAAAAATGCCGAACTGATTGCAAAAGAGACAGGCTGTAAACTGGTACCGGTCAATCCGTTAGCTTATCAGTGGGATAAAGAAATGATTCAAATCGCTAAAGCTTTAGCCGATGAATAAGATTATTGACATACGGAATATAACAGCAGGCTATGGCGATAAAATCGTTTTGCGGGATGTAAACCTCTCTCTATACGAAAACGACTTCTTAGGAATTATTGGTCCGAATGGCGGGGGTAAAACCACATTATTAAAAGTGATACTGGGTTTGTTATCTCCGGTAAGAGGAGAAATTTCTTTCTTCAACAATGAGCAGAAAGTAAACCAACTAAAGATAGGTTATCTTCCACAGTTAAATCAGATTGATAAGAAATTCCCTATTTCGGTAAAAGAAGTGATTACTTCGGGATTAGCAGCACAGAAACCCCGTCCGGGTAGATACAACCAACAACAACTGGAACGAATTACAGAGGTTATAGGTCAAATGGGACTGGATGAACTGGCAGACCGTCCTATCGGAGAATTATCCGGCGGACAGTTACAACGGGTGTTATTAGGACGTTCGATCGTTGCTGACCCACAACTACTAATTCTGGACGAACCCAACTCGTACGTAGATAAACGGTTTGAATCACATTTTTACGAACTCCTGGAAGAGATCAACAAACGTTCGGCCATTATTCTGGTTTCGCACGATATAGGAACCGTATTGCGGATGGTAAAAAATATTGCCTGTGTGAACGAAACACTTCATTACCATTCCGGCAGTGATGTATCTGCCGACTGGCTGGATGATAAATATGCCTGTCCTATCGAACTGATCGGACACGGCGAGATACCACACCGGGTACTGAAAGATCATACCCATTGCCATAACACAACGGATAAAAAATCCCATTCATAATGCAAATGAAAAAGATATTGATCACTGGTGCAAGCGGTTTTATCGGTGGTTTCTTAGTAAAAGAAGCCCTCAAAAGAGGGTACCAGGTATGGGCAGGTGTGCGGGCAAAGAGCAATAAAGATCAACTAAATGATCCGGCGATCCGTTTCATTGATCTGCCTTATCATGATCCGGAGAAATTAACAGCACTGATCCAGACAGTCAAAGAGCAGGAGGGTGCATGGGATTTTGTTATCCATAATGCCGGATTGACAAAAACCACCGATAAAAAGAATTTTGATCTTGTGAATGCTACTTATACAAAGAACCTGATTGAATCACTGCATCAGGCAGATTGCGTGCCACAAAAGTTTTTGTTGATGAGTAGCCTAAGCACATTCGGAAAAGGCGACGAAGTTAATTTTACCCCAATCCGTCCTACTGACCCACAAAATCCGGATACTGTTTATGGTAGCAGTAAGTTAAAAGGAGAGAACTATCTTCGTAAACAAACATGGTTTCCGTATGTAATTCTACGGCCTACAGGGGTATATGGTCCCGGTGAAAAGGACTATTTTGTAGAGATAAAGAGTATCAGTACAGGTGTTGATTTCGCCGCGGGAAGCATGCCGCAACGAATTACCTTTATTTATGTAAAAGACCTGGCGCGGGTTGCTATGGATGCACTGGAAAAAGAAGAGATACGTAACAAGGAATATTTTGTTTCTGACGGCGATGCATATACGGATGAAAGTTTTGCCCGGCTCATACAGCAGATACTCGGGAAAAAGTTTGTATTGCGCGGACGCATTCCGCTTTGGGTGGTACGGATCGCATGCTCGTGTTCCGAAAGCATCGGCAAACTGTTCAATAAAAGTATGACCCTAAACAGCGATAAATATATCATCCTGAAACAACGAAACTGGATTTGTGATATTTCGTCGCTTCAGGATGACCTTAATTTTGTTCCTGAATATAACCTTGAAAAAGGATTAAAGGAAGCTATCAAATGGTATAAAGAAAACGGTTGGCTTTAATCTTCTATCCGGTCTACCGTGCCTTTTCCGATTTTCTTATTTTGTAAAGTGTGCGGGTTTCCTTTGTAACGGATAATTGCGTTTCCTACTGTGTTGGTACTTAATTTCTCTTTGGCAAAAATCTCCATAGTACCCCCTGCCGTAACTTTCGCGATCACTTCGTCAGCCTCTACCCCGTAAGCCTGAATCAAACCGTTATTTTTTATATTATAGATCGCGTGGTTTGCCTGGCCACTTACCAGTTTCAACGAACCGGAACCCGAAATGTTACAGTTCAGGTTATCCACAACAAGCGACTCTACTATAATATTCGCACTACCCGAACTATTCAAATCCAGTTTACCCAACTCCAGGGGTTGTTTCAGTTCAATCAGGCTGTTATCCTGCCCTTTTATAACTAACTCGTCCCCTTTCACCGGACTCTGCAACTTAAACCCACCGTTTCCTGACATCCGTATCTCCCGCAACCATTTGGAGTTTGTCTTAATAATTCCGGTAGTCAGTTTTTCTACTTTGATACCTTTAAACTTTATGTTTAGCTGGCGATCTTTGATCTCCACATCCACAAAAGGCATCAGATTGTCATCCAGTGTTATTTCCAGATAAGGGTCAGCATCTACCTGTTCATATATCACATCGAAGAAACCATTGACATGGATTCTGTTATAATCAATGATATCGAACTCCCTGGTGGTGATATCCCCATTCCCTGTCACTTTCACTTGTGCCCCTGCGATATTTCCAATCCAGAGGCACACAAGTAGTAATAAAGTTTTAGCCCTCATACTTTAAATTTGTTTTTACAATGATATTAACGTTAGTGACAAAGATAAGGAAAAGAATTATTTAAATTATTTAATTCCTGCTTCGTACTTTTCCGGATCCGGCAGTATCCGTATTCAAATGGGTAGGATGTCCTTTGTAATACAGATTTCCACTGCCGGCAATACTTCCACTTAATTCATCCGCAACCTGTACATAGATACTACCTGATCCGGCAATCTCTGCTTTTGCTTTTTTCACCGGACAATTTTCCGCATCGATCTTTCCACTACCGGCCAATTCAAACTTACCTTCTGTAGCTTCCCCGTTCACTTCCATTTTTCCGCTACCGGCCAATTCGCCTTTTATATATTTTACTTTTGCATTATTCACCTGGATTCTTCCCGAACCGGCCATCTCCAGTTTTAATTCATCCGCAGCAACTGTCTCAACAACCGTTCTTCCGCTACCGGCCATATCAATCTCTACTTTCTTTGATCTTTTCAGGTTTTTAAGAGTAAAGCTCCCCGAACCGGCAAAATCCCCTTTCGATAAAGAGGTAGAATTTGTTTTGATCTGGTATTTAGTAGGCTGTATTTCTGTATTTCTACCTTCTTTATCGGGACTGATTTCCAGTTTATTCTTTTTTACTTCAATACGGAGATAAGGCAGAATATTTTCATCAACAGTTATTTCCAGATAAGGATCAGCACTTGATTCTTCATAGATAAATTCCATACTTCCCCCCACATCTATTTTACTATAATCCTGAATATTGATTACCCGGGTTACAACATTTTTATTTCCTACTACACGTTTTGCGTTTATAGTCTGGTTACAAACCAACAAACAAATAATTACTACGGAGAAAAAAATTTTGTTTTCATGACATCTTTCATTTAAATAGTTCTGTTTATATATTAAATACGCACCAATTCGAAAAATGTTGCACAGGCAGGTAAAAATATTCATCATTTCTGATTTATTTGTATCCTGCAAAAACTTTAATTACTTTTGTTAATCAAATATAGTAACAAAAAATTACCTTATTTATGGCAGATACGAAACAATACGTAAAAGCAGCAGAAGAAAAAATGGCAGCTGCGATTGAATATCTGGATGAGCAGTTGGCGCGTATCCGTGCCGGAAAGGCAAATCCTAAGATATTGGACGGTGTAAAAGTAGTTTACTACGGCAGCCCCGTACCTCTGGCAAATGTAGCAACAGTTACGACTCCGGATGCTAAAACAATTATGATTACTCCGTGGGGAAAAAACCTCATCAAAGACATTGAAAAAGCAATCATGGATTCGGATGTAGGTATTACTCCGGAAAACAACGGAGAAGTAATCCGCTTAGGTATTCCTCCCCTTACCGAGGAACGCCGCCGGGCATTGGCAAAACAATCCAAACAGGAGGCAGAAAACGGCAAGATCAGCATACGAAATGCACGCCGCGATGCCATTGACGCATTAAAGAAATCAATCAAAGAAGGTGTACCCGAAGATGTAGAAAAAGATGCGGAAGCAGAAGTTCAGAAAGTACACGACAAATACATCAAAAAGATTGACGAATTATACGCTGCTAAAGAAAAAGAAATAATGACTGTCTAAAATAAATAGGAACTGTGTCAAAAGCCGGAAATAATTTCATCTGCGTAAATCTGCGCTATCTGGGTGCCCTTCCGTTATTTTTGACACAGTTCTTTGTCAATTAAAGCATGAAGGGATTGGTAATTAAAAATACCGGCAGCTGGTATACCGTACGTACCGACGACGGGCAGGATATAGAGTCCAAAATAAAAGGTAATTTTCGTCTACGCGGTATTAAAAGCACCAATCCTGTAGCGGTCGGTGACCGTGTAGATATTGAGATCAATAAAGAAGGTACCGCCTTCATCACAGAAATCGAAGAACGCAAAAACTACATTATACGCCGTGCCTCTAACCTTTCCAAACAATCCCATATCCTTGCTGCCAATATCGACCAGGCCATGCTGATCGTTACGGTCAATTATCCTGTCACCACCACGGTATTCATTGACCGTTTCCTTACCACAGCCGAAGCATACCGTATTCCGGTAAAACTGGTATTCAACAAAATAGATCGTTTTGAAGGAGTCGAGAAAGAGATACTTTACCAAATGATAGACCTGTATAGCTCTATCGGTTATCCCTGTTCTACTATTTGCGCCCGTACCGGTGAAGGAATGGATAATTTCAGAAAAGAACTGGCTAACAAAATCACGCTTCTTTCGGGACATTCAGGAGTAGGTAAATCAACTATTATTAATCTATTGGTTCCGGGCATCAACCTACAAACCGGTGCCATTTCCGAATACCACAAAACAGGAACACACACAACTACATTCTCCGAAATGATCCCGTTACCCGAAGGAGGCTACCTGATTGACACCCCGGGCATCAAAGGATTCGGCATCATAGAAATGGAAGGAGCCGAAGTAGCCCACTATTTCCCCGAGATATTTAAACATATTCACAACTGCCGTTTCCACAACTGCACCCACATCCACGAACCCGGCTGCGCCGTACTCCAGGCAGTAGAAGAAGGGTCGATACCCCCGTCGAGATATAAGAGCTATCTGAATATTTTGAAGGATAAAGATAATAACAAATACAGGGAGAGCCAGTAAAAGACGGCGATCGTTCAATCGTTCGGCATAGCGTCCTCGCCAATGCCGCGGGCTTAAGGATTTTTTCTTGTTGGTCGAAGGGGATTTGCAATCCCCGCCTG
>JAJQAZ010000080.1 GCA_021203545.1 Tannerellaceae bacterium
TCGCTACGCTTCACCGGGGGTTATTGGCTAAGGCCGATCTACGATTCACATTCAAGCCCTTCGGGCTTACCAATAAGTATACATAAAAAAGATATGTTAGACCTCCGGTCTGTTATAAATTTTTCAGTAACGTATATCCTAAACGATCCGCACGCTTCTTCTTTCACTTCCGTGCGGATCTTTCCGGACTTCCGTGTACTTCTTATCTTACTTCCGCACGCTTCTTTTTTTACTTCCGTACAAATAATCGTGTAGCTTCTTTTTGCTGGCTTTTTGCTGGCGCGGATTTAAATCCGTGCCTATTTACTATCCAATGGCTCTACATAAGTCCGATAGGCATTTAATAGCTGCTGAAACCGTCGTATTTCATCCAGGTAACCGGCTTCGCGCCAGCTATTATCCGGATCTTCCTGCCATTGATTATCTGTACTCCAGAAAATATCGGACAGTATCCGTATGAATACCCGGCTATTTGTTCCGCCGTTATTCGTAAAACAAACCTGGCAACGGAATAAATTTCCTATCGCATGATCCGGAGAATCTTCCTTCTGTGCAAAATGATCCAATATCTCATATTCCAGAATCAGGTCGTCCGGCTGAAACTCCCGGGGAGTATCATAAAGCATCATAAAAGGAATAGATAAATCAGACCTCTTTTTCCGTTCAAGATGGTAGATTTCGGACTTATTACCCTGATCATCCCTTTCAAAAAGGAGTGGGTAAGCAACTTGTTGAAGGCTAGGAGCAGAATCATTCCCGGTCATATCCTTCCATAGATCTAATAAATCCCTGAACTGTCTCAGATTGTCTACCGGCCCCACTATCCGCCACCACTGATCCGGTTGATTAAAATGTTCTCCGCTTTCTGTTTCATACCAGTCATACAGAATCTTTAACGCTACCTGATAGCTATTATTTTCCGGTCTGTACCATACCATACGGCGGTATACATTTTTCCCTTTAGAAACTCCTGTTTGAGGATTAACAGGGAAAACCTCCTCCATTTCATACTCCAGAAAAATATCCTCAGGGCCGATCCAATGTCTTTTCCCGGCAATAGGAACATAAAAGTTATCGGTTAGTTCGTTGTACATCTTCCGGGTCAGTGAATGAAGATAAATCTTCGTTCCGTCCCTCTCCTCATGAAAAAGCAAAGGAAACCCGGTTGAACCTTTTTCCTGCAAAGGAGTAGAAATTTGCCCCGTACTTTTATAAAAGGTAAATAAAGAAGCAAAAGCCAGAAGGAATACACGTCGATTCATAGGTCATAAATATCTGTCGCAAAACTACAACATTTAGTTTTGTATGCCAAACCCATAGCGAATGAGTTATTTTTTATTCCCTCTCTTTTCACTTTCCGGAACTGTAATCCCGAAGGGATTGAATGTGAATCGAAGATCGGCCCTGGCCCATAACCCCCGGTAAAGTTTGTATCAGCCGCATAGCGGCTTGCTGTTCATAGCCCTGTGCGGAAGCGCAGGGAAAGTATACAGACAAATGTTTGCGCCGCGTAGCGGTGCTCTGTTCCGAATGTTTGTCATTTGTAACAGAGCACTCCTATGGAGCGCTTTTTACTCATATTTCTCCCCACCCCGGGCTTCCGCCCAGTCGTGGTCAGAAGATTTTTAAAGTGTTGATTTTGTTTCTTTTTCCTCTCTTGAGAGCCTGTGTAAAAACTAAATTGTAAAATCGAAAAAGTTACAGCTTGTAAGCCCGAAGGGCTTGAATGTGATTAACCGCGGGTGAAACCCGTGGCAGAAAGCGACTCTACTGTATGAACCCCGAAGCGGGTTCAACCCTTTCAGGGTTGTTATAGAGAGGGTTTCTGCTTACCCCGGGTTGCACCCGGGGTAATTCACATTTTACCCCATACGGGGTAATCACTTATAATTTGTAACTTTATCAAAGAGCGAAGATAGTTTTTACACAGGCTCTCGAGAGGGGAGGATAAAACCATACTTGTCAATATGTTAAGTATAAAATAAATCTTCTGACTACGACTGGCTTCCGCCCGGGGCTATGAACAGCACGCCGCTATGCGGCTGGGGGTATTAAATGACAAACTGTATTGTTTTAACCTGACGGTTATGCCCGTTAGTGGGTTGAACCCTATGATTCAATACCTCCCAGGGTTGTAGAGTCAAATGTGTTACTCCTGCCACGGTCGCTACGCTTCACCGGGGAGTAAGGGGAGTGTTATAAAATAGTATATAAAAAAACCGGAGGTAAATAGTTACCTCCGGAAAGTGTGTTAAAATGAAAATATAGGATATGATAAAATATTAATACCCGTAATTCTGGGTTAGTTTCGGATTTAATGCAAGAATATTTACATCAATCGGGAATACGGTTCTGAATAGTTCGTCCTTAAATGCCACACCGTCTCCCAGTTCATGTTCAGTATTTGCATTCCTGTCCGGACGGGACTGTGTGAAGGTACCAAAACGTACCTGATCCTGGCGGCGTAAACCTTCCCATGTCAGTTCGCGCATACGTTCGTCCAGCACATCTTCCAGCGTAATAGTAGCAAGGGGAGCCGCTCCAACCCGGTCGCGTACCCGGTTAATATCACCTTTACATCGCCTTTATTCATCCGGATATTGGCTTCGGCTCTCATCAATAACGCATCGGCAAAACGGAAAATCACCAGGTCGTTAGCCGGTTTTTCACCTCCGCTTTGTGCAGCCGGGTCTAACGCATACTTACTCATTCTGGCACCTGCCAGCTGGATATCAAACAAACCTGTTACCGTACCGTATTCTTCCAGTCCGGGAATAACCTGTTGTGTACTCTCGTGTTTTTCAGAGAAATAAAGTTTAACCCGGTGGGGTAGATACTGCATCCTGATATTGATACCACTTATTGTAACAGGAATAGGCTTTCCGTCCGAACTCAACACATTCTCTTTCACAAAATAAGTACGTGTAAACCGGGGATCTACAGGGCCATCCAGCAGATTACCATCTGTATCGCAATAGCCAAACTTACTAACTGCCGTAAGGGTTGCGCAGGAACCATTCCATGAACTCCAACCGAAACTTTCACCATGCGTATAATTTAATGACCGCAGAATATTATAGGTTTTAAACTTATAATAAGCAGGATCCATAGGAAGAGTAAAAATGTTCTCATTGGAAACATCATTTTTAACCATGAAATTAAGACTAAAATCGTTTTCCAGGATATAACCCATATCCTCCAGTTTATCCACATACCGTACAACGGCTTCAAAAGCAGAAACCTTTTCACCGTCCACCGTGAATTCAATCTGGTTACCATCCCGGCGTACAGCATCCGTCCAGTCATCATCGGTATACACCTCGGCATTCAATGCCAGTTTTGCCAGTAGCATCCATACAACCGGCTGCGTAATGCGTCCGTAGTATTCGCCTTCATGGTTACTGCGTAAAGCCGGTAAATAGGGCAATACCTCATGTAATTCGTTTACAACAAAATCAAATACCTGGCTGCGTGTAGATTGTTCCACATCCTTCATCTGTGTTGTAGACGATGTTACAACAGGCACCCGTGCAAACATATCAAGCAGATAATAGTAATACAATCCCCTGATAGCTCTTACCTCCTGTTTATATCCCTGTAATTCGTCTGCCCATCCCGGAACTTCTTTGGAGTAATGATCCAGCACGTCAATGCTGTTATTACACAAACCAATTACTTTATACAGGTAATTCCACGTATTGGTAGACATCGTTTCATTATTACTCCAACGATGCAAATACAGCTTTTGCCAGGTACCACCATCTCCCCAGTCACCCCCTCTTACCGGAAGAATAGCTTCGTCCGATGAAAAGGTATTTAAATCGTACAGACCCCGGTCTACACCTACCAGCGAGGCACCATCACCTTCGCCGCCAAACTGGGCATACACATTGGCAACCGTATTAATATAAATCAGGGAAGGATTCTTATACGCGTCCTCATCGCCAAACAGGTCGGTTGGGTTCTCATCCAGGAATACACTGCAAGAGGCGAATAAAAATGTAGCGGAAGCTACGGATAAACTATATTTAATAAATTTATTCATGATGAAAAGTATTTAGAAGTTAACACTTAAACCTAAAGAATATGAGCGCGATAGCGGATAAATTCTCTTATTATCCATACCAAATGTATTATAATCCTTATCCTGGTCGTTCATAGTCAGTTTACTGTTGTTGACCATAGGAGTCAATCCGGAATATTTAGTAATAGTAGCCACATTATTGATCGAGAAGGTCAGACGCATGTTGCGTACTACCTTATCCAGTTTCGGAGCTTTAATATTCCAACCTAAAGTAATATAATCAATGTTCACATAATTACCGCTTTCCAGCCAGTAATCTGTAATCTTACTATCATTAATACCCAGTTCCGGAGCCCCTTTCATCACATTATAGGTAGGGAAATTCGCTAGGTTGGTATAGAATAACGAAGTACCGTTGTAAATCTTATGTCCGAAAGCACCATTCCATTGTGTACTTAGGTCAAACTGTTTGTAACGTATATTCAGATTGGCACCCAGGTAAGTTTTAGGCATCACCTGTCCGGCCACATAGCGGTCGCCGCCGGGATTCAGGTCAATCTCTCCGTTTTTATCCAGATCTTCCACAATATATTTACCGTCCGGCCCGATACCGTTTGCTTTCGGAATATAAAAGACACCTACCGGTTGCCCTACCATTTGATATACAATACCATTATTGGATGTAAATCCGGCTCCGGTCATATTACTCAGTTCCATATACTCTTTTGCATTCAGCTCCTGTCCCATGTAAGAACCGCTTAACGACAATAATTTATTTTTCTGGAAAGAAAGGTTCATACCCAGGCCGATTTCAAAATCCCTTGTCTTAACGGCTGTCCCGTTTACCGCAAGCTCAAAACCGTTATTCTCCATTTCACCTAAGTTAGCCAACAATTCGGGATAAATAAAAGGAGGTACCGGCACATCATATTTATACAGCAAATCGGTGGTACGTGATATATAGTAATCCATAGTCAGGTGCAGGCGGCTATCAAAAAAACTGGCATCAATACCAACATCAAATATCTTTTTCACCTCCCAGCGCAAATCCGGGTTTGCATTTCGTTTGTATCCGTACGTAGCAGTAGGTTGCCCCTTGATAACCGTAAAACCGGCAGGGCCTAACAGCGCCATCGAATTATACGCCTCAATCGCATCCTGGTTACCGGTCAGACCGTATCCGGCTCTTAATTTCAGGTTCGAAATCCATTTCACTTTCCGGATAAATTCTTCCTCACTGATCACCCACGCCAGCGATGCGGAAGGGAAAAATCCCTATTTATCGTTCATACCCAGTTTCGAAGAACCGTCGGTACGCAGGTTCACAGTAGCGATATACCTATCGTTATACACATAATTTAAACGTCCCATATAAGACAACAGGCGGTTTTTATTTTCGAAAGAACTCACATCGCCATACCGTACCGTACCTCCGCCTTCCAGGTTATTATATCCGAAATAGTTGGTCTGGAAACCCCGTGCATTCGATGCGAAACCGGTATAATGATACTGTTGCGCTTCCATCAACACCAACCCGTCGAAGCGGTTTTTACCTACATATTTTGTATAGTTCAACTGCATATTACCCATCAGTATATCCTGCTTGTTATCTTTCCGTTGGGCATGTCCGCCACCTTGTATACGTCCGCTCTTAATATCAATAGGAATAAACAGCCGTTCTTCTTTCACATTATATGTATACGACCCAAAAGCATTCAGGTTCAATCCTTCCATAATATTCCAGGTCAGTTTACCGTGTACATTAATATAAGCATTCTGCTCATAATCTTTAATATCCAGACGGCCCATAGGGTGTTCAATATCTACCGCGCGCGAATCATCGTCCCATTCGCCCTGTGCGTTGCGCCCCAGAGGGAATGTCGGGTTAAATGCGGCTGCCGACTGGAAAGTCCGTTGCGGGTCATTAATCTTATCCTGTTGTTTCATAGAACCGAACATACCGAACTCAAACCTCAGTTTATTGTTAAACATACTTTGGTAAGCATCCAGTTTAGCGGTATAATTCCGCATATTATTATTTTTAATAATACCTTTCTGGTCGATCACACCAATAGAAGCACGGTAGTTTGAATCTTCCATACCACCACTAAATGCCACCCGGTGGTTCTGTACATAACCGGTACGCTGTATAGCCTCAATAAAATTGCTGTTACCTCCCAGATCCTGCGGTACGGCACCCGCAGCCTTTGCCGCGGCACGGTATTCGGCAGCACTAAGCATTTCCAGGTTCTTAAACACAGTACTTACACCAAACGAACCATCGTAACTAACCGATTTAACACCGCTTTTTCCTTTAATGGTGGATACAACAATCACTCCTGAAGCTCCGCGCGAACCATACTGGGCTGTTTCGGAAGCATCTTTCAGGATCGTAAACGATTCAATATCCGAAGGCGAAATCGCGTTCAGCATACTCATATCGCCGAAAATACCATCAATAATTACCAACGGATCGTTTCCTCCCGAAAGCGAGGTCGTACCGCGTACCCTGATCATCGCATCGCCTGTAGGATCGCCACCACTTTTGGTAATCACCACACCGGCCACCTTACCTTTGATAGATTCCAGTGGGTTCGTAATAACACCCTGGTTCATATCCTCTTTCTTAATACGTTCTACCGCACCGGATACCGTACGCTTACTACCGGTTGCATACCCTACCACGATTACCTCGTCCAGCGCTTCCACATCTTCGTGCAGCAGAATATTCAGGTTGGTTTCCCCGTTTAACGAAATGGTTTGTGTAATGTACCCGATATACGAAATAACGATCTCCGCATCCGCAGGTACCTCAAGGCTAAAATTACCGTCAAAATCGGTAATGGTTCCGTTGGTGGTTCCCTTCTGTAAAATACTGGCACCGATAACCGGATCGCCAAACTGGGAATCTTTAATAACACCTTTTACTGTTACATTTTGCGCAAATGCGCTTAGAGAAAGGAAAAGTCCGGCCAGAAAAATAAACAGACTTTTTTCCCTGAAAGGAGAGTAACGCCTTTTCATGTTCTAAAATTTAAGATTGCTAAAAAATTACTTTCAATGGATAAAACAACCCATCCTCTATTTTTCCCCCCTCGGACTATATTTTTTATTTGAGTCCCAACGGGACGGCTCATGATAGCCCGGTACGCAAGTGTTGGGTAAAAAGGATATATAAGGCGTCCTCGCAGGACTTTTGTTGGTCGAAGGGGATTTGCAATCCCCGCCTGTGGAATATAAGGATTTGTAATCCGCTTACAGATTCTTACCTCTCTATTTAATGGGTATTCATTTGTTTGTCGGATCACAGATCCTAATACTCGTTAGTCGGGGATTACAAATCCCCTCTGACCAAGATTGCCCTCTGACCCAGCACTTGCGTGCTGAGCTATCATAAGGCGTCCTTGCAGGACTTTAAAATAGGAACCTTTTTTATTTTCCGGTGGGGGTAAAAGGGGGTCAGGTTGTTATATAAAACAAGGGATTAAGGATAAACAGGGGAAAAAATACTTTTTGGTATAACTGTATCTGTTTTTTTTCTATTTTTGTAGCAGTTACTAACATTAACGGAAAAGTATGCATCCCGAACGCTTTCAGACCAATCAAGTGCTATTATTCGAACAAATCCGCCGGGGAAATGTGGAGGCGTTCGAATATACATTCCGTAAATACGGCCCGCGTCTGGAAGCATTTGCCCGTAAATTTGTAATAGACCCTGCCGAAGCGGAAGATATAGTACAGGAATCTTTCCTGAAACTATGGGAGCGGAGGGAACTATTGGAAAACGTATCCTTAACCTCTTATTTATTTATGTTGGTGCGCAATGCCAGCCTCAACGTGCTGAAACATCAGGCGGTAGCAGATACAAACCGTATCCGGATGGTCGATTTGCGCGAAGTAGAGCGGTTATATTCTGTGGACTTCATAGAAGACCCTTCCACCATTCTGATGGAGAAGGAACTGACCGGCTCTGTAGATGAAATAATGGAAGCATTACCGGAAAAATGCAGGGAGGTATTTAAACTCAGCCGTCTCAGCGGGTACAAAAACCGCGAAATAGCAGAACAGTTAGGTATCTCCGAAAAAGTGGTAGAAAAGCATATCGCCCGTGCCCTCAAACGGTTCAGGGAAGGGTTGAAAAAGTATGCTCTTTGGGTAATAATTTTATTTTTGTTAAGTTAGTAGCAGATAATGGAGATGAATAAAGAACGATTTTTACATATCACCGGAAAGTACCTGCAGGGTACCAGTACCCCACAGGAAGAACGGGAACTGCTCCGGGCAATAGAGTCGTCGGCAGCCTACAAAACCCTGTTCAGGGAAGAAGTAGACAGATGGACACCCCCGGCTAATGATCCCGTATATGATGGGAAATGGGAAAAGATAGCAACCCGCATAACCCCTCAGGCCAGGCCGGAGGTAAGAAAAAAACAGTTCACCCTATCCCGTTACCTGCAGATAGCTGCCGTTATAACCCTTTTGGTAATAGGAGGCCTTGCAGCCTACCGGGCTGTCAACAAAGAGAACCCCAAAGATGAAAACCGGGTATACCTGGCCGCCCTGTCGCAGGATCGGGAAATTGTGTTGCCAGACAGCTCGTTGGTTTATTTGCGCGAAGGCTCGTCACTATCCTACACCGTAGGAGAAAAAATAAAACAGCGATTCGTAAAACTGGAAGGAGAAGCCTTCTTTGACGTTCAGCCTGACCCGGCACGTCCTTTTCTGGTAGAGGCCGGAGGATTAACCGTACGTGTATTGGGTACCTCTTTTAGTGTAGATACCCGGCAGGCAGCCGATCATATTTCGGTTGTTTTACTGGAAGGAGCAGTCTCCCTGTTGGATAACCACCGGAAAGAAATCGCGGCCTTGCTGCCCGGACAAAAAGCGGATTATTCATTGGCTCACGGCAGTTGCGAAATAACAGAAGTAGATAGCAACCGGATGACTCTGTGGCGTAAAGGAATCGTTGCATATGAAAATGTAACATTCGAAGAAATACTCGAACTTTTGTCGTCCCATTTCCACAAAGAGTTCCGGGCGGAAACCCCTGTCGACCCGGCAGAACGGTTTTCCGGTGCATTCCTGAAAACACAATCGCCCGGAACAGTGATAGAGCAGATCGAAAAACTAACAGGAACAAAAATTACTCTTATGGATACCGAATGAGGAACACGATATTCAACATATTTTCTTTGTTAACTTTATTCTTTGCACTGACCTTCTCTTCCTGCTTTGACCTTGAAGAAGATTTATACGACCAGTTGCAGAAGGAAGACTATTATACCGGTTACGAATCGTTGATCGCCGCCCTTCTGCGCCCTTACGAACATGTAAAATGGAGCGAAACCGAAAAAGTTTTCTGGTTGCAGGAACTTTCGGGCGATCAACTGGTAGTTACCCAGAAAAGAGACCATTGGGAAGACGGTGGCCGCTGGCGGATGCTGCATCAACATACCTGGGACACATACGAAGAAACCAATATACAAACCTGGAACGCCTGTTACGGGGCTATCGGGTATTGCAACAATATGCTCGACGATATTACCGGACTGGATTATGCCCGCTTCAACCTGTCCGGGGCAATCAAAGAGCAACATATTGCCGAAATGACCGTATTGCGTGCCTGGTTACAATTAACCCTGCTCGACCTGTATGGTATGCCGCCTCTATCCGTATCCAATCAGGAACCTTTCCGGACACAGGAACCGGTAGAAAATTTTTATTTCATCGAACAAAGTATCCTGGATCATATCGATAAACTTCCGGTTTATCCGGTCAGTAACTATGAAGGGCGGCTCACACAGGCCGGGGCGGCTATGATTTTGATGCGCCTCTATTTAAATGCCTCGTGGTATATCGGCCAGCCCAAATGGGAAGAGACAAAAAAAGTGGCACAGGATCTGATAGACGGAGTATACGGCACCTATGAAATTGTAGACGACTGGACTGCTATCTGGAATGCAAATAACCAATCCTGTAAAGAGGTTGTGTGGGTATTCTCGCAGGCTCGGCAATACAATTATGACGAGTTCTACTATCTTTTCTTTATGCACTACAAGGCACACGAACGCTTTGGCTGTGGAGCCGATTTCCCAAGTAGTTACAATGGTTGTCATTTATCCCCGTCGTACGATCCGGCCGGACATTTATACCCGGGTGGGTTAGGGAAACCCTTTTCAAAATATCCGGATACCGATATCCGCAAAAAAGAATTTTCGGTTGTATCGCCGGGTACATACGAAGGGCTCTTTCTCTATGGCCCCCAATATCAGTATGGAACTAATAACCTGCAATACGGTGCCGAAGAATGGGGCAACTACCCGTTGGTATTTGTAGACCAGGTAGCACGCTATGGAAGTATTCTGAACGGAACCGGCCAGATGGAACTTATCTCCCGGCTGTTAGCATCCGGCGAACCCTATATTATCAAAGACGAACGTTTCTCCGGTTTACCTTCGGATGTAAAAAGCGGTGAGGAAAATTCGGGTGTACGCATTGTAAAATACCCCTTTTATCCTTCAGGCGATGCCGCATTAAAAGCCAGTGGATTGATTGTACTTCGTTTTACGGAAGTTTATTATACACTGGCCGAAGCCGAATTCCGCACAGGCAACAGGGCCGTAGCGGAAACCTTACTCAATAAAGTCCGCAAACGGTATTATCCGGTGGAAGAAGATTGGCAACAGGTAGCTTATCCCGGAGACGGGTCTGTAATAACCGAACAGGAGTTGCTCGACGAATGGGGCAGGGAGTTCATTGCCGGGAAAAGACGGCGTCCGGATTTAAACCGCTTCGGGCTTTTCACCACCGGAACCTGGTGGGATAAACAGCCGTCCGCACATTACCGGCGGTTTTATCCTATCCCGGCCGAGGCTATTCTGTCTAACCCGTTATTACAACGGTCGCCGGGATATAGTTATTAACGACGTTTAAACACCATGAGAAAACTGATCGGGATATATCTGTATCTTTTACTATTGGCTCCATTGATTGCACAAAACCGGCAACCATTGGGAGACAAAACTTTCATTGTTTTAAATGAAAAGCAGATAAAACTCAAAGATTTATTATGGAAAATAGAATCGCAAACCCCTTATCTTTTCCTTTACAATGAAACCCAGCTACCGGTAAATACCCGTATCAACTGCAACATTCAATCGTACGATGTGGCTAATATTCTGGATTTCCTGGCGGAGCAATTCAATATACGGTACGAGTTTATGGATGTGCAAATCCTGCTTTTCCCGGCACAGGAAAAAGCCGGTAAAGAGGTACAGGCTGCCGTATCGGGAAGGGTAACAGACGAAAACGGGTATCCGCTGGAATATGTATCCATTTACGACGAATTAACAGGAAAGGGGGGAATGACGGGCGAAAATGGCTTTTTCCAGCTTTATACAGGCCGCGATAGCTGCCGTCTGCGGATCTCTTACATCGGATATGAAACCTTTGCCTCCAAAAATCTCCCGGTTCCTGATTATCTGGAAATAAAATTAAATCCGGCCATATACCGTTTGCAGGATGCTGTGGCTATCGGATACGGTACCCTGAGCCGCCGCGAACTCACATCGGCTGTAGGCTATGTCTCTTCCGGAGAGTTTTTGCAGGGAAAATTAAATAACCCGGTTATGGCCATCAAAGGGTTGGTTCCCGGTGTAAGTATATCCGGCAGTTCGCTTTCCGGTATAAATAGTACACCCGACATCCAGATACGCGGTGCCGGCTCCATCCTGGCCGGCAATAATCCGTTAATAGTGGTGGACGGCATACCCGGCGTATCCCTTAGCAGCCTTTCCGTCCCGGATATCGAATCGGTATCGGTTCTGAAAGACGGTTCATCGGCAGCCATTTACGGATCGAACGGAGCCAACGGGGTTATACTGGTTACAACAAAAACAGGTAAAACCGGAGGAAAACTACAGGCCGGTTACCGCACCTATCTGGCACTCTCCAAACCGGTACATCTGCCTGAAGTTTTATCGCCCGGCGAATTTGTACTGCGGGGGCGCGATGCCAATTTACGTAATCATACCGGTTGGTTCGGCCTGTTACTCCGGAAAGCCCCTTTCGAACACGCTCACGATTTTTCCATACAGAACGGATGGGAGGGGGGGAGCCCTGCGTTTTTCCGGCAATTTTATGGATGGCCAGGGATTGGATATCGCCTCCTCCCGGAAAGAATATGCTTTGCGCAGTTACCTGCATCAAAGCCTTTTATCGGGACACCTGGAACTAACGGTATCGCTGGCTTATAAAAAACAGCTCAAACGGCTGGGCGATCCTACCGCTTTCCAGCAGGCGCTCATTGCCAACCCGACAGCACCTGTTTACCAGGCCGGAACTACGGGCGATTATTATTTCCCGGCAGGTTTTTCAATGAACAACCCCCTCTCTATATTGAAAGAAGAAATCCGTGAACAGGATAACCGGTATATAACCGGCTCGGTAACCGCCCGTGTGAACATAAAAAAGGGATTCTATTCGCAGCTGGTAATGGCCGAAAACCGGGAGGATTTTGACGAATCGGCCTATTGGACATCCCGGGCCAAAGAATCCATAGACAATAACCGTACAGGCCGGGCGGAATCAGTCCGGTCTACACAGATACACCGCATGCTCGAATGGACTAACCATTACGACAGGCAGTGGGAGAAGCATAGCGTTAAAACACTGGCCGGCTATTCGTGGCAACGGTGGGAAAATTCGTCCCTGCAGGCCGGGAATGCCAACTTTCCGACAGATCGTTTTACCTGGAACAACATCGGTTCCGGCTCTTACCTGGAGGAGGGTAAAGCCACCCTTTCTTCTTTCAAAAACGCAAGTAAACTGATCAGTGTTTTTGCCCGTGTAAATTATGCCTGGAACGACCTGGTGATGCTATCGGTTTCCTACAGGCGCGAAGGTTCCAGTAAATTCGGGGCTAACCATAAATGGGGCGATTTCCCGGCTTTCTCCGGAGGGATACGGCTGACTGAATTACCTCTTTTTACACAACCGGCGTGGCTGGACGATTGGAAAATACGCAGCGGATACGGTATCTCAGGCCGCCACCAGTTATCGCCTTATCAATCGCTCGAAACGTACGGTGGTGTCGGATTGTTTTTAACGGATGGTAAATGGATACAGGTATTCGGGCCGGCTACAAACCCGAACCCGGATTTACGTTGGGAAAAAAGTTTACATACCAACATCGGGACTGAGGCCACGCTGTTTAACTCCTCGTTGATTGCCTCTGTAGATTATTTCCGGCGTACTACCAAAGACCTCCTGTTTCAATACAACGCGATAAAACCGCCGATGATACAGGATCATATGGTTACCAACGTGGGAATCATTGATTCGGACGGTGTTGAGTGGGAGGTGGTATGGCGGCCTGTCCGTACAGACCGGATACAGTTTACAACGTCCCTGACGGGTAGCTATACCCGCAGCCATTTGCGGAGCCTTTCCGACGATCGTTTCACCCTGGGATATACTCATTTGCACGATCTGCCTTCGCCCGGAAACCCCGGTTATGTAATCCGCCTGGAAGAGGGCAAACCCATAGGTGCCTTTTATGGGTGGCGGTATGCCGGGGTAGACGATTCCGGAAATATCCGGATTTACAACAAAGCCGGCGAAAGAATAGACCCCAAACAACGCACCGAAGAAGACAAAGCATTCATTGACAATGGTGTTCCCAAAGTACAACTGGCATGGAGCAATACATTAAAAATAAAACAGGTAGATATCCGCCTGTTTTTTACCTCCTGGCTCGGCTATGATATACTCAATCTGCGGCAGTTCTATTACGGTTTACAAAATCAGCCGGTAATCAACTTATTATCGGATGCGTATACACGCAACGGACATATACTGGGCGAAAAGGTGTATTGCGACTATTTTCTGGAAAAAGGGAACTTCCTCAAACTCGAAGAGGTAAGTATCGGCTACACCTTCCCTCTTACATCCAACCGTTGGATACACAGTATACAGGGCCAGCTGGCGATCAGCAATGTATTTACACTCACCGGCTATTCTGGCAGCGACCCCGCCAATATAAACGTAAACGGAGTAGAACCCGGCATAGAACCCCTCTCCATTTACCCCGCAGCCCGCATTTTCACCGTCGGCCTGACTGTCGGGTTTTAAAAGTTTTTGGATGGGGAGATTTTTGGTCGGCAGATTTGAGAGGCTTGTAAAAACTAAATTATAAAATCAAAAAAGTTACAAATCGTAAGCCCGAAGGGCTTAAATGTGAATAACCCCGGGTGTAACCCGGGGTAGGCAGAAATCCTCTTTATAACAACCCTGAAAGGGTTGAACCCGCTTCGAGGTTCATAGAGTGGAGTCGCTTTCTGCCACGGGTTTCACCCGCGGTTAATCACCTTCAAGCCCTTCGGGCTTACAAGCTGGACCGGAGGGAATCGTAGATCGGCCTTAGCCAATTGTAATCCCGGCATTACATGAACCTTGGGTCTTTGACCCCTTGAAAGCGTGTGCTTTTTAATGGATTATAAATCCATAGTTCCGGGAGTCGGGGATAACATATCCCCTCCGTCCAATAATATAAAGAAGATTCTTGATTTTCTGTGGTAGGTTATCCTTCCATTACGGTAACTCCGGGAGTTCCGTCATTATGTGCATATAGCAGTAGTGTGTGTTCAGGAAAGCTCTCCGGCCGGGCAAACCATATGCTAAGCAGGCCATCCCGGTCAAAACCAAAAGATAATGTTTCAACTTCCAACTCCTGTATAAATTGCTGTTTTGTTATTGTATCCTCTTTACACTCTGTTTTAATTTGATCATACATCTCATTGACAACAAAATTTTTCCACATAGTATCGAATGTATCTTGTTGTGCCATTATTTTTTGATACAAGGCTACAATCTCTTCTGAAATACTTCTGGCAGCGATATGTATAGACACTGATTTACCAAGCCACCGTGTTTCTCCTTCATAGCTATCCCAAAAACCGGAACCATCATCATAGGCTGACTTACTAAAGGTAAATTGTTTTAAAAAATCCTGTATATTCATAACCGTATTTTCACTTGTTTATACTTCTACTTGTTTATAATCTATATAATACACACCCCGAAGATATATCAAAAGCTGTACTTAAACAAGTTGTGATTATATGATTTGTTTGCTTCGGAGCAGGACGAACTTTGAAAGCAGACAGGCACAACCTGGAAGCTATACAAGGTGAACTTTTTATAGTTGTGCCTGTGTAGAGTCCAAAGTTGTGCCTGTGTAGAGAGCGAAGTTGTGCTTGTGTAGGCGGAAAGTTGTGCTTGTGTAGGCGGAAAGTTGTGCCTGTCCGGACAAAAAGTTGTGCCTGTGCAGACCCCAAAGTTGTGCTTGTCTAGACCCGAAAGTTAAGCCTGTCTAAGTTTTTACCAACCCGGTTCGCCCAGGTAATGCACAATTGCTTTTACTTGAATAGGGGTTAATAAACGGTTTTTTTCATTCCATCCCAAAGCTTTCAGTTCGTTGTGCAACTTTTTATTCCGCCTGATCCACTCTTTGAGCCTTTTTGAAGCCGAGCGGGGTAGGATGTGCGGGTTGTATTTGTGTGCAAATTCCTGCCATCCGTACGCTTTAATTTTAAAAGTTGAAATTTGTGAATCCATAATAAATAGTATTTGTGTTTCTGTTTTAAAGATAAGCATAGAGACCCCCTTTTGCAATAGATTAAACACTTTTTCACACGCAAAAAAAATGCCCAGCGGCTTTTTTCTGACTTTAACTTACATTAACTTTTTTGTACCTTCAAATAGTACCCTTAAAGTCCACTAAGTCGATTTAAGTCGACCTAAATCCCCCTAGAGGGACATAAAGTCCATTAAGTCGATTTCATTCTTTTGCCCCAATCTATCTTTGTAGTGTAATTACAAAACGAGTTGAAGCTTCAGCATTATTTACTAACATTTAAAATTAAAACTATGTTGTTAACTTATCATGTGGTACGCAAAAAAGATATGCGTCCCGAAGCACCGGAAGGTGCACAATTGTATTACGGACAGATCCGTATCAACCAACAGGTTAGTTATCAGAACCTGTGTGAAGAAATTTCCCAGTTAACACTTTTAACAGAAGCCGACGTAAGTTGTATTCTGGATGGTTTACTTTTCTTTGCACGCAAAGAATTGTTGGACGGTAATCTGGTGGATTTGGGAATTCTGGGTAGTTTCCGTATGACGGCGGGAGCCCCTGTTGTAGACAAGGAGGAAGACTTTCATCCTTCTATGTTTCGTAAAGGACGTATCGTGTTTACACCGGGTATAGAATTAAAAAAAATTACCCAAAGAGAAAATATTCATTATGTGAAAGAAAAATTCATCATCAAATATACGGATGAAGAATGTAAACGGGATCATATAGAATAAGTAGATAAATAAAAAAGATTGAATAACATTAAAAAATTTGACTATGGCATTAAAGTATCATTTAGTAAAAAGAAGAGATTTAAGAAAAGGCAAAAGTCCGGATGCAACCTGCCTGTGTGCGACTGTCCGTTCGGGTAACCGGGTTGATTATACTCATTTGAAAGAGTATCTGGCCCTTATGTCGAGTGCATCGGTTGCGGATATTACTCCTGTATTACGGGCTTTGAAACTGGTAATGACAAGGCATTTGCTTATGGGAAACAGTATACAATTCAGCGATCTGGGCTGGTTTCGCCTGAATGCCGGTAGCATTGGAGTAGAGGAGGAATCTAAATTTCACCCTTCTATGTTTAAACGTCCCCGTATTGTTTATACACCGGGTGTAATGATCCGGGATATTGTAAACAATCTGAAGTATAAGCCGGTAGCCATCAAAGAGGTAAAGAATGCGGATGACTGTCCTTTACTGCATGTGGATGATTGATCGTAAAAGAAGGAAGTACTCCTGACTAATAAAAGCAGGTATCCCATTATTGGGATACCTGCTTTATTTTTTTACTTTTTACCGGTAAACCATTTCTTCTTTAGATATCTGCATCTTTGTGGATCTGCTTTTTTTCCAGAGGGAAAAATTTTCCTGGATTAAAATAGGTTCTGGGTTTAAAATCCCGTTTATTGAGATTTCCGAATCCTATTTTTCGGTCTTCCAGCATATATTCTTTAATGAACGACAACTCGCCGTTGGAAGATATTTCATAATCCTTAAATATTACATATATGCCATATAGCCATCCATAATCTAAAATAGCTTGCGTTTTTAATGTATCTTTATCTAGATAATAGGTTCCTTCGCAACTTGTATGTGGCATATTTCCTGTAAAATAATTTGTTAAAGAGCTAGCGGACTTACTTGTATGAGTATCTATAAATAGTCCATTATCATAAAACATAATGCAATAATTTGAGTTAGAAGAGTCATTCCTTTCAAAATAATAAAATCCTTGTATATTAATGAGTGTATCCAATCCAGTATATTCTCCTGTATAGTAGTTTGTAAAATATCTGGGTTGTGTACAACCAAAAGAAAGAATTAATATTACTGCTAAAATGTATTTTCCTGTATGTCTCATAATCTAAAAAAATTAATAGAATGTATAGTGTTGAATTGGGTGATCCCATAAGTTTTACTTTTGGAACCACCCTTTTTACTATCTATTTACTTTTGCCAGTGAACCATTTCTTCTTTATATATCTACATCTATGATCTTTAGTATTTAGAGGAATAAACTTTCCGGGATTCAGATAACTCTTAGGTTTAAAATCCCATTTATTTACATATCTCCTTTTTCGGTCTTCCAATATATATTCTCTAATGAATAATAATTTACCTGTGGGAGATATCTGAAAATCCTTAAATACTACATACACACCATATAACCAACCATAATCTAAAATAGCCTGAGTTTTTAAAGTATCTTTATCTAAATAATAGGTACCGCAGAATCCCGGATATGGCCAAGATCCATCAAAGTAACTTAATAAAGAATCACTGGGTTCACCTGTGTAAGTGTAAATAAATAATCCATCATAGTTAAACATAATACAATAATTATTATTAGACGAGTCCTCTCTTTCAAAACAATAAAACCCTTGAATGTTAATTAGTGTATCTAATCCAGTATACTCTCCTGTATAATAGTTGGTAAAATACCTGGGGCGTGTACAACCAAAAGAAAGAAGTATTAAAACTGCCACAATGCATTTTGATGTATGTTTCATAATCTAAAGAATTTAATAGAATGTATGGTGTTGAATTGGGTGATCCCATAAGTTTTGCTTTTGGAACCACCCTTTTCAATATCTATTTATTTTTTACCAGTGAACCATTTTTTCTTTATATATCTACATCTATGATCTTTAATGTCTAAAGGAAAGAAAGTTCCTGGATTCAAATAGTTATCAGGTCTAAAATTCCTTTTATTAAGATTTCCAGAACCAATTAACCGATCCTCTAATATATATTCTCTAATGAACGATAATTCGCCAACGGGAGATATATAATAATCCTTGAATATAACAAACACACCATACATCCATCCGCGATTTATAATGCCTTGTGTCTTTAATGTATCTTTATCTATATAATAGGTACCACAGAATCCAGGATACCGAGAATATCCTTCAAAGTAGTTTGTTAAAGAATCACTGGGTTTGCCTACATGGGTATAGATAAATAGTCCGTCTTCATGAAACATGATACAATAATTTATGTTAGACGAGTCATCTCTTTCAAAATAATAAAATCCCTCTATATTAATCAGTGTATCCAATCCTGTATATTCTCCCGTATAGTGATTCGTAAAATATCGAGGCCTTGTACAACTAAAAGAGAGAATTAATATTACTGCTAAAATGCATTTTTTTGTCTGTTTCATAATCTAAAGAATTTAATAGAATGTATAGTGTTGATTCGTTCCTATTTGCACAAAAGGTGTAGATTTTCCATGATAATGGAAGTCCGGAGTAGGAAAAACATATCTGTGCCACCAGTTTTGTCCCAGATATCCTCCCGCTTTACAATCCCATCCGAGGCGCAATATATTATTTTTGCTTTTAGCAAAGTAAAGTGGGTGATCTCCTAAACTGTGCTTTTGAGATCACCCTTTTTCACTATTTCTGTTTACTTTTTACCAGTGAACCATTTTTTCTTTAAATAACTGCATCTATGATCTTTTGTATTTAATGGAAAAAAGTCGGAGGATTCAAATAGGTTTTGGGTTTAAAATCCCGGTTTTCCAGCATATATTCTTTAATGAACGACAACTCGCCATTAGTAGATATTAGAAAGTTTCTGAATATTACGTAAACCCCATATAGAAATCCATTATCCAAAATAGCCTGTGTCTTTAATGTATCTTTATCCAGATAATATGTACCACAGAATCCTGGATATGGCCAAGCTCCTTCGAAATATGATTTCAAAGAATCATCTGATTGATCGGTGTGAACATTTATAAATAATCCATCATTATGTAACATAATACAATAAATTGTTTTAGAAGTATCTATTGATTCAAAGCAATAATATCCCTCTATATTAATTAGTGTATCTAATCCTGTATATTCTCCTGTATAGTAGTTTGTAAAATATCTGGGTCGTGTACAACCAAAAGAGAGAATTAATATTACTGCTAAAATGCATTTTCCTGTATGTTTCATAATCTAAAGAGTTTAATAGAATGTATAATGTTGATTCGTTCCTATTTGCACAAAAGGTGTAGATTTTCCATGATAATGGAAGTCTGGAGTAGGAAAAACATATCTGTGCCACCAGTTTTGTCCCAGATAACCTCCCAGTTTACAATCCCATCCGAGTCGCAGTATATTATTCTTGCTTTTTGTACTATAATATAGTGGGCTCGACAGTTGCAATCCATCTTTATGTTTTCCTTTTTTATTAAAAAGAGATTTTTCTTTTGGCTGATCTTTAGTAGGTTCATTAGTATACACCTGGGTACCTATATAATGATCTCCTATGCCAAATTCGAGGGCGGCTGTGCGGTAACGGTCGTAACCTTTTTCTCCCTGTGCGATTCCGAAAATGTCATCTTCGAAATTTACTTTGAAATCGCCTACGTGGAAGCCTAAGATGCCGGAGGCTTGTTTGTCGCCCTGGAGGTAGCGGTTAGTCAGGAAGTAGAAGCCGTTCTTGCCATCGTCGTAACTTACGCCACCATATAAGGTGCCTAACCCGAATCCGTTGTTGGATTTGTAGCCGTCCATGCCTACGCTGAAATTCCAGTGTCCTACCCGTTGCGAGGCTGTGATGCCGGCACCGAAGCGGAATCCGGCTCCCATGGCGGAATAGGTGAGCATGGATACGGGTGAGATGGAGAGGGTGAAATTGCCCGTGGAGAAGTGGAACGGTTCTATGACATTGCTTAATACGGTGTTGGCTGCTGTCGCTGCTCCGTATTGCAGGGTTTGCGATACCGTGAGATGGTTGATGGTACTCAGCAGGGTGTTGAAACCGGCTCCGTTGATCATGGCGCAACCTACTACAGAGGTAACGGCTCCTAAAGCACCGGAATAAACCGCTTTTATACCCCAGTTGCCGGTTTTGGCTCCGTGTGCAATGTAGCCTACCGCAAACCCGATACCGGCTGCTATTAAGAAGGCGAATTCGCCGTCGGGATCGGTGTAGCGTAAGGGGTTGTTCATCGCATAGGTGTACCGGTTGAAGTTCTGGCTGTCGAAAGGAGCCTGTACAAGTGGGTCGGGCGAGAGGAAACGTGCCAGTACCGGATCGTACAACCGGGCGTTCATATTGACCAGACTGAACCAGGGCAGGTATTCGTGGCCGGTATAACCGCGCCCCAACAACAGGGTGGGTTCGCTGCCGGTTGGGTATAGTTCGTGGTTTTGCGGATTACGCAGGCGTCCCCACGCGTCGTAACTCAACTCCTGCCGGAGTGTACCGGCGGCATCGGTCAGGTGGGTTATGCTGCCTAAGTGGTCCCGGCAGATGTAGTTCACAGTCCACCCGTTGGCATCCTTTATATATACAACCGGTGCCGCATAGGCATCTCCTCCCAGGTATAACCGTTCCTGAGTGCCCGTTGCTCCTTCGTCAACTTCATAATTGTCAAGGTAATAACGGGTTAGTTTTACCTGGTTGTTCTCTCTCACAATCATGTTGGTGCGGTGGCCACTGTTGCCATACGCAAATGTAGCAGAAAAATTCTCTTGTGCAATGGTTTCGGGCCTTTGCATTGCATTATAGGTAATATCCTGGTCTTTCGCAGGATATTTGTTATCAACCGGGTAGAATTTATGTACCGCATAGGGTTTTCCGGCCTGGTAAAGATAGGTACCGGCATTGGATTGGGCCGTCAAGTTGCCCCAGAGGTCGTATTCCATGGTATGACTACCGGTTGAAACCAGCCGGTTCAATGTATCGTAGGTGAATTTTTCTTCCAGGTTGCGCTGGTTGTCTTTGCGGGATAAGAGATTGTTGGTGGTACCGTCAAAATTGTAACTGAAATCCTGTAGCGTGAGGCTACCATTTTTAACCGTACGCCCGGACAGGTATCCGTTTCCGGTATATGTATAGGTACGTGCCAGCGGACCGGTTGTAACACCTGTGGGCATGCCCATGGAATTTTCGGCCGTGAGTTTCCATACCGGAGTGTTGTTATCCAGCTTTATTTCTGTAAGATGTCCGTTCGTATAGGTGTAATTTTCGGTAACACTGAGGCCGGTGTGCGATTTATAGAGGGTGGAACTAACGGTTCCGTTGGCATAGGTGTATGTTTTTTCAAACCACTTGCTGCCTTGTACGGTTTCTTTGCGTGTGGCCAGTCGTGCATATGTGTCGTATCCATAGGTAATGGTGTGTCCGGTGCTGCTTTCGGCACTTAGCAGGTTATCGCTGTTGTAACTGTAGGTAATGGTTGGCCCGCCGGCTACCTGTTTGGTCTGTACCCGGTTGTATGCATCGTAGGTATAACGGATTGTGGCATTTGTGGCATTTTTTTCTTCGCTGATATTCCCTGCCGCATCGTATACATAGGTTGTTTTGCCTGCACTCGGATCGTCTATAGAGGTGCGCCGTCCGCAGGTGTCATACCCGATCCGGGTGGTATATCCTCCCGGTGCGGTAACTGCCAGCAGTTGCCCGTCGGGGCGGTATGTATAGGTAATAGTGCCTGCTGTATCCTGTACGGAGAGAACCTGTCCCGAAGCGTTGTAGAGGGTTGTTTTTTCTACCTCGTCCTGCCGGGTAGTAACGGCTGCTTTGTTGTAGGTGTAGGTCTGGCTGTTGCCCGAAGCGGCGCGTATTTCCAGAATCCTGTCGTAGTCGTCGTATGTGTAGTTAGTCCAGTGGGTAGCGGTTGTTCCTGTATAGGGCTGCGACTCACTTTGAAGTAATCCTTTGTTGGTATACCGGCGGCTGATGGTTACTTGTTTGTTATCGAAACGCTGTTCGCTGTTTCTGACCTCCCTGCCTAATGCATCGTACCAGGTTTTTACAACCGGCCGGCCGGTTACGGTTTGTGTAATGGAGTAGAGGGCACCCTCTGTTGTATCCCACGAAGCCGACAGGGTTCCGGTTGTGCCGTCCGGGTGGGTTGTTTTAATTACTTCTCCCCAGGTGTTGTATTCGTAAAGAGTTGTTCTGTTGCCCTGGCCGGTTACTTTTTCCGGCAATCCGTCCTGGTTATAGACCGTGTTTGTGTAGGTTCCTTCCGGAGCGGTTTGTTTGGTGATACGTCCGAAATCGTCATATAAGCAGGTGGTTACCTGTGCGGTAGGGGAGTCGTAGGCCCAGGTTTTGTGCTCAATGAGATTCCCGTATTCGTCGTATTTGTTTTCTTCTTTCAATACCTGTTTGCCGTCGTATTTACGGATATGTACTGACGGTAGGTTCAGAGTAGGATGAAGTTGGTAGGTATCTGTATATTGTAAAGTGGATTGATCCGGCAGGGTAATCTGGTCGGTACGGCTTAACAGGGTTCCTATGATGTAATTGGTTGCTGACGTACTGTTGTAATAGGTGCGGGTGCTTTTTTGTATCCTGTTATCGCTATTGGTAGCAGTTTGTGTAAGCACATTTCCGTAACTGTCGTACGTATAAGAGGTAGTAACCGAATGGCCGGTAAGCAGGTTACTCTCTTTCTGTGTAGTTAGGGTAATGCGGGCTTTTTTATTGGCTGCTACGGATACTGCATATTCCGACTCTGTTTTTTGTGTGGGTAACTGTGCCAGTGTTTCTACTCCGAACCGGGTCGGATCGTACCGGAAGGTATGGGTCTGATTGCGGAGGTTGTCCCTGCATTCAATTTGCCGGAATCCGCAGAAATTGTTTCTGTGCCTGTTAATAATGGCGTCGTAATAGGTATACGTACGGGAATCTATGGTGGTATTATCCAGTTGGGATTGGGTAGCGGTAACCAGATAAAAGCTATTATTTACTCTCTGATACGGATAGGTATAGCTTGTCTCTGTTGTTTTTCCGCTTTCCGGAAAAGATTCGTATGTATAGGTCGTGGTGATGCCGTTGCTGTTAATGGTTTTCGTAAGTAATCTTTTCATCCCACTGTTGTAGGTATATACCAGCGGGGTTACCTGGCTGGCTTTGATAGACAGGACCTGTCCGTTACGGAAACGGCTGTTGACATCCGCGTTTCCGGCTATAAAGAACGCATCTTTATCTACCTCTATGGATCCCACATTATATCCACCGGCAAACGTGCCGTATAAGTTCGAAATGAAGGATAAAGTTCCTTCCCGGTTTACCACAAGGTCGGGTGTACCGTTGCCGTCTACATCCTGTAGCAGGAATGCATACCCGGTGTCGTAAGGAGAACTGAGTTTGTGCCTGGATATATCCATACCGGCACCTGTACCAAGACAAATGTGCCAGTCGTAAGCATCGTCCATGTATTTCCTGTAAGTTTCTTTGTATACTTCGCATCTGCTGCCGTTTCGTTCGTATATCCACGTATCGCCGTTATCTATCGCGGTTGAGTTACCGCATACTCCCTGGCATGTGCCTATATGTTGCGTTTGATTTGTGTATCTGTCTCTGGCGGGCGATAGCAGGATATCCATTTTGCCGTCGTTGTTGATATCGCCTAACAAGAGTTGTTTGTTTTTTATAAAACCTGTTGTCAGGGTGCCGTTGCTGCCGGTTTGCACAAATGTATTATTGATATAGGAGTAGATAAACATTCCGGTGGCAGTAATGATACAGAGGTCGGTTTTGCCGTTGCCGTTCATATCGGCGGCAAATACGGTTTCTTTCAGTACATCTATATCCCGTATGGATACATCACTGATTGTTGTACGGGATTCGAGGTTCACCAGTGTTGCCCGTGTTCCTCCGCTATAGGTGACATCTTTCGGGGTTTTATTTCCGTTGAGTGTGAGCATTTCGGCTTTGCCGTTACCGGTGAAATCGCCGAAAACAAACGCGCGGGGTAGTACGCTCTCCAGACTACCCTCTTTGAAAGTACCATTGAGCAGCAGGGAGGCACTGGTGGGTGTCATGAATGCATTGTAAGTAGTATATACAACTTTACCTTTTCCACCTTCGAGGTAGTAATTTACTTTTACCGGTTCATCGTTTCCGTCGCCATCGATATCTACAGCTACCAGTTTCTGGAATCCGGTTCCGGCCTCCAGGATATTCGGTGTGCAAAGACCGCCGGACAGATTACGGTAAAGCAGTAGGTTTTGTGCAGGCGAATAGCGGCTGCCATACTGATTATTGCTTCCCTGGGTGGCTGTTATGCCATATGCCTGGAAATTAGGGTAGGCTATCATGCCGTCGATCGAGCTGTTGGCAAAAAATCCGGCTTTACTCAGAATCAGGTCTGCGGCTTTGTTATTGGCAAAATAGGTGCTCAGGATTTTGTTAAGTTCTTTTTGGAAGGTGCCGCTGCGCGCATTGGTACCGTATGTAAATTGTAACGGATTTAGTTCTTTGGTACCACTTGTACAATGTATTGCCGTAAGAATATCGAACGTATTCAGGCTGTGTTTTAAGGTATAGGTGGCCAATAGCCGGTTTGTACCGGCATAGGTTTCGATACTGCTTAACAGGTTGGATAACCGGATGGGAATTCCTGCGATATAAGAGGTATGGTTGTGTTGCCGGGAAGTGTAGTTGAATTGTATATAACCCAACTGCTTGCCACGGCTTCCGTACTGTATAACGGATGGATAAAAATTGTTGTCTTTCCGGGTATAGGTATAGTCAATGTAATTAGAGAATTTGTCTGTCATCCGGGTAAGCGGATACACCGGCTGTGGAGTTGTATCGGTTGTGTAACCGAACCGGCCTGTTTTGCCTTCCGGATAATGTACATCCAGGTAGTATTTTTTAGAAGGAAAATAACTGATTACCGTGATGTTTCCTATTTCGGTTTCGTATACGATCTGGGTGGTTGTTTCTGATGTTTTGATCAGGCGCATACCGTCCAGCATAAGGATAGAATTGTTGTCTATTTTTTCAGGTTGTGCATTCTCGCCATCAAAGTAGAAGTTACCGGTGGTAACCGCGATGGAAGAGGTGCCGCTCAAATTCCACCCGAACCCGGCTATCCCGTTTCCGGACAGGCTGTTATAGGTAATAGCCATCCGGGGTTGCAATCCTTTTCCGGCCTGTACAATCTGTATGGGTACGGTATAGGTGAGGGCACCGTTTATGATATCGGTTTCATAAGGTATTTGCCCCACGTCGCGGCTGGTATCTATCGTAAGAGTTGCTATACCGGCAGGTGTGGTAACAGGTGTACCGGCCGTTTTAGTTTCTTCCTTCCGGATGGATACCGGTTGGGTTGTTGTCCGGACCAGCGGATTAATGACGGGCTGGTATTTGTAGAGGGTGTTGTTTCCTTCTTTGGAGACTTTGTAATGTGTGCCCGGGACTCCTGCCGTAAAGAGTGAATCTTCGGCGGTAATGGCCTGTAACGGATAATGGATTTCCTGATTTTGTGCGGTACTCAACATGGTTATGAATACCAGCAATACTGTAAGTAAATGATGTACTTGTTTCATAAGATAAAATTTTACGATGTTGTTATGATTTTAAATTTAATTGCTTGTTTGTGTAACGTTTATGGTTCCGGAGAGCGTTGTACCTTCATAGAGGCATGTCATGTAGATGGTGCCGTAGCGGGTAGAACCATTGTTCGCGGAATTAGTGCTAAAGGTGCAGGAGGATGTGCTGATGCTGCTTACATGTAACCACGAGTCTGATACAGTTGCTTTCATGGAAGATGAATCAAGGTAGATTGTTTTGGTAGCCCCACTGGCATATTTGACTGTGGTACTACCCGCAATGGATACTGTCTGGTATCCTCCGTTTCTGTTCAAGGTAACAGAAGAGGGGGTTGCAACAATGTCATTGCCTGATGAATAAGGCCAGTTTCCGTACTGGTAAATAGTTTTGCCGGAAGAGGTTAGTCCGGTGGTTGTTACACCGTCTATGGTAGCGTTTGCTTTTAATTGTACTACGCACTTGCGCTCATCTCCACTGATTGTTCCACGGTTTTCGGCAGTTACAGTAGTTGTTTCCACGGTAAATCCGGTACCGGGTGTTACGGTAATAAGTTGCAGATTAAACATTGTAACCGGATGATTCATTCTTGTACCGTTCCAGGTAAGATGAGGATCGCCGGCCGAGAAGGTTACGGTTCCGCCTCCGGCTACTATATAATTTGTAGAAGAAGCAGCTGTGAATACAATTTGTATAGTTCCTTTTTCTGTTCCCTTATCCAGGGTATAAGTGCTGTTGTCCTGAAAGGTAAAGAGAATATTTACTGTCCGGTTTTGGGTTGCATAATTATAGGTATACTTTTCCGTACGGCCGGTAGTGGGATGGGTTTCTGTGGTTGTAGTTCCCTCTTTTACGATGTCTGTAAAGGTATACACCGGCTGGCGGGTACGGGTACGATTGCCTGTGGATTCAATCAGGCTGTAATCCCAGGTACTGATTTTTTTCGGTTACTATAGCCGTTTCTTTCTCGACGGCTGGTGTGTCGTACAGTTTGGGGCCTTTACTACCGTCGCTGTATAACTCCTGTGTCCAGGGGGTGGCGGTGCGGGTTCGTTCAGGTAGTTTATACTCCCATGCGGTGTAGTCGGTTCCGGAGTCGATTCCTACAACTTTGTTCTCTACTGTTTGTATCACCCGGTTGCCTGCGGCATCGTAGGTGTAGGTTCTTGCACTTTGTGCATTCAGGGATGTAGCCGCAAGCATTATGGCAAGAGCTAATCCGGTTTGTAAAAATAAATCTTTCTTTTTCATTGTCTTTATAAATTTGTTATTGCGACAAATATAAACGCAATTGCGTACAAAAAATGACAAAAGAAAGATTGTCAGGAATTAGTGGTTTTTTTAATCTTTTTTAATTAATAAGACGACGTGTTGGTGGACCCATTAAATAAAAAAGGGACTGTCCAAAAACCAGACAGTCCCTTTGCTTTTTATTGTAAAACAGTTTTATTGTTTCCCTTCGGTTACAACTTCTTTGTTTACTTTTTTTACCAATCCCTGTAGTACGTTGCTCGGGCCTAATTCGGTGAAATGGGTGGCACCGCCGGCAATCATGTTGGTTGCTGTTTGTGTCCAGCGTACGGGGGCTGTTAGTTGGGCTACCAGGTTGGCTTTGATGGTGGCCGGGTCGGTTTCGGGCTGTGCGTTTACGTTTTGGTAAACGGGGCAGACCGGTTGGCTGAAAGTGGTGTTTTCGATTGCTTCGGCCAGTTCTTCGCGTGCGGGTTCCATTAATGGTGAGTGGAATGCTCCGCCTACATTGAGTTTTAACGCCCGTTTGGCTCCGGCTTCTTTTAGCTTTTCGCATGCCAGGTCAATGCCGGGAATGCTACCGGATATAACAAGTTGTCCCGGGCAGTTGTAGTTGGCTGGTACTACTACTTCGTCTGTGATTTGGTTACAGATTTCTTCTACTTTTTCGTCGGGCAGGCCTAATACCGCAGCCATGGTAGAGGGTGTTTTTTCGCAGGCTTTCTGCATGGCCAATGCCCGTTTATACACCAACTTTAGTCCGTCTTCGAACGATAGTGCGCCTGCTGATACCAGGGCGGAGAATTCGCCCAGTGAGTGGCCGGCTACCATATCCGGTTTGAATTCTTCTCCCAGTGTTTTTGCAAGGATCACCGAATGAAGGAAAATAGCAGGTTGTATAACTTTGGTCTGCTTCAGGTCTTCGTCTGTACCGGCAAACATGAGGTCGGTGATGCGAAATCCTAAAATTTCGTTTGCTTTTTCAAATAATTCTCTGGCTACCGGGTTGTTATCGTACAGCTCTTTGCCCATACCAACAAATTGTGCTCCCTGTCCGGGAAATACATAAGCTTTCATAATTTGATCAATTAAGTAGTTATCGCTTCGCTAGTAGTAAAGTAGTTATCATTCACTTCGTTCATTAGTAGTTAAGTAGTAAGAAATCTTTACTTTGACTACTTTTGAGCATTGGGAACGATAATTATTGCTCGCTTGCGGGTTTCTAATCTTTTTCTAATTTCAATTTTTTAAGACGGTGCAAAGGTAATAATTTAGAGAGAATCAAAATAGGATTCGTTACAATATTGTATATTTGCAGCATTAGAAGTAGACATCAGCCCTTTCCGGACTTAGTAGTCAAAGTAGAAATAATAACTTATCTACTTAACTACTAACGAGTGAAACGAGTGATAACTCCTAACGAACGGAGTGAGTGCTGACTACTAAGGAGCGTAGCGACTGATAACTACTTTTAAAAAAACAAATACTAATTTTAATAATGATAATATCATGAATCATTTACTTTTTCTTGGAAATTTAGGAACAGGCGAAATTGTGATTATCGCCATAGTTGTGTTGCTGTTGTTTGGTGGTAAAAAGATTCCTGAACTGATGAAAGGCATCGGTAAAGGGGTTAAGAATTTTAAGGACGGTGTAAAAGGTCTTGAGGACGACGTTAAACTGGACGACGACGATAAGTAAGCGGTAGAGAGATGCAACAAGAAGAAATGTCATTCTGGGATCACCTGGAAGAACTTCGCTGGACTTTATTTCGTTCTATCTTAGCACTCTTTGTTTTTACAATAGCAGGTTTTGCCGTAATGCCTTATCTGTTTGATAATGTGATTATGGCTCCCTGTTACGCGGATTTTATTACCTTCCGCTGGATGTGTAAGGTTGGCAATATGCTGCCTTTTCTCCCTGATTTCTGTAATGAGGACTATCATGTAAATATCGTCAATATTAAACTGGCGACTCAATTCTTTACCCACATGACCACCTCTTTCTGGCTGGCTGTGTTGCTTACTTTTCCTTATTTAATGTTCGAGATATGGAAGTTTATCAGTCCGGCATTGTACGAGAATGAAAAGAAGAGTGTTAGTGTCGTGTTTCTTTTTGGAACAGGTATGTTCTTTCTGGGCTGCGCGGTGGGGTATTTTATGGTATTCCCGATGACGCTGCGTTTTTTGGCTACCTATAGTTTAAGTTCGGCCATTACGGAGCAGGTGTCGCTGGAGTCGTATATGGATAATTTCCTGATGTTGATATTTATTATGGGGATTGTTTTTGAAATGCCCCTTGTATCCTGGTTGTTATCTACGGTAGGATTGATTAATCGTTCATTGTTTCATAAGTACAGACGGCATGCTATTGTATTTTTATTGGTAGCAGCGGCGTTTATTACTCCGAGTGGCGATCCGTTTACTTTAAGTATCGTATTTTTCCCGCTTTACGGGCTGTTTGAACTAAGTGCATTCTTTGTGAAAAAGGCACCGGTGGAGGAGGAAGAAGAGACCGGAGAAGAAATTTTATAATCCTTTGTTGGGTTTGTGTTTGATTTTCGTTTGGCGTTTGTTTTTCGTTCTTTCGTTCGGCGTAGCGTCTTCGCTACGTCGCTGGGAATTTATGGGCCTCCTGGCCCAGGTGAGGCTGGAGCCTCACTTTTTAGAGGCGACGTAGCGAGGACGCTACGCCGAACATAGATGATAAATAAAGTGGCACGGAGATACGGATGTTTTAAATTTAAATAAAACTCTGTATCTTCGTGTTTCTGTATTTTGGAATGATATTTGAACTTATTTTCTAAACTAAAAACATATTCTTGTATGAAGCGTACATTAACGTCTATCCTGTTATTAGGGGCTTTAGTGGCCTGTTCGCCGGGAATCAAAGAAGATTCAGATCTTACCCGGTATGTAAATCCATTTATCGGAACTGATTTTACAGGCAATACCTATCCGGGAGCACAGGCACCTTTCGGTATGGTGCAGTTGAGTCCGGATAACGGTTTGCCGGGCTGGGATCGTATTTCGGGTTATTTTTATCCCGATTCTACTATTGCCGGATTTAGCCATACCCATTTATCCGGAACCGGTGCGGGCGATTTGTATGATATTTCTTTTATGCCGGTAACGCATCCTTATAAAGAGGCTGCCGCGCCTTTGGGTATCCATTCTCTTTTCTCGCACGATGACGAGGAGGCTACCGCCGGTTATTACCGTGTGTTGCTCAAAGATTATACTATTAATGTTGAGCTGACTGCAACGGAACGGTGCGGTATTCAGCGTTATACTTTCCCGGAGGCGGATACTTCTGTTTTCCTTGATTTGAAAAAGGCGATGAACTGGGATTTTACGCAGGATTCTTATATTGAAGTGGTGGATGGTCAGACGATCCGCGGGTACCGTTTTTCTGACGGTTGGGCACGTAACCAGAAGATTTATTTTTATACCCGTTTTTCCCGTCCGTTCGATTCATTTGAATTGGATACTACGGCTATTTATCATGAAGGCAGCCGTATGGGTACCGGCTATGTGGGCCGTTTTGATTTTAAAACAGGTCAAGGGGAACAGATTTTGGTGAATACGGCTATTTCGGGTGTTAGTATGGAGGGGGCACAAAAGAATTTGCAGGCAGAAGTTCCCGCGGATGATTTTGATCTCTACAGAGAGAAAGCGCGGGAACTATGGAACAGGCAATTGGCAAAAATTGAGGTGGAAGGCCCCAACGAGGATGATAAGGTGAACTTTTATACGGCTATGTACCATTCGATGATAGCACCTACTATTTATAGTGATGTGGATGGTGCCTATTATGGGCCGGATAAACAGGTTCACCAGGCTTCGGGCTGGGTAAATTATTCTACTTTTTCTTTGTGGGATACGTATCGTGCTTCGCATCCGCTCTTTACTTATACGGAGCCGGAGCGTACCAATGATATGGTGGAGTCGTTCCTGGCTTTCTTTGACCAGAACGGCCGCCTGCCGGTATGGAATTTTTATGGTAGCGAGACTGATATGATGATTGGTTACCATTCGGTTCCGGTTATTGTGGATGCTTACCTGAAAGGGATTGGCCGGTTTGATGCCGAACGTGCTTTGAATGCTTGTGTAACAGCGGCTAATCTGGATGATTACCGTGCGATTGGTTTATATAAGGAGCTGGGGTATGTGCCTTATAATAAAGAGGAGGAGTCGGTTTCTAAAACGTTGGAGTATGCCTACGATGATTATTGTATCGCACGTATGGCGGAAAAGATGGGTAAAACAGCTATTGCGGAGGAGTTTTATAGACGTTCGCAGTTTTTCCGGAATGTTTATAATCCGGAAAGCGGATGGATGCAGCCCCGGGATGATGCAGGTAATTTTATTAAGGGGTTTGATGCAAAAGATTATACGGAGCATATTACGGAGAGTAACGGCTGGCAGTATTTCTGGTATGTACCCCAGGATGTAAATGGACTGATCGAGTTAAGTGGGGGTAAGGAGCCTTTCGCACACAAACTGGATAGTATGTTTACTTATTATCCTGCTACCGAAGATGAATTGCCTATTTTCAGTACCGGTATGATCGGGCAGTATGCTCATGGTAATGAGCCAGGCCACCATGTTATTTATCTGTTTAATGCTGTGGATGAACCCTGCAAAACCCAGAAATATGCGGCGGAAGTGATGCATGAACTTTATTTCAATGCACCGGACGGTTTGTGTGGGAATGAGGATTGCGGACAAATGTCGGCCTGGTATATTTTCAGTGCTATGGGCTTTTATCCGGTAGATCCTGTTGCCGGGCAGTATGAGATCGGTACGCCTTTATTCCGGGAGATGAAACTGCATCTGGCCAATGGGAAAACATTTACTGTATTGGCACCTGAAGTGAGCCGTAAGAATATTTATATCCAATCTGTGAAACTCAACGGCAAACCATACGGTAAAAGTTATATTACCCATGAATAGATTATGAATGGCGATACATTCGAGTTTGAAATGGGCAGTACTCCGGGACCGGTTTGGTATAGGTAGTTGGTTACCTCTGGGACCAAAAAAGAATGGAAGAATGAGTTTGTTCCCGGACTTGATCCGGGATCGCATTAGAACTAACAGTTTGTATATGTTTGATTGGACGGGGGGCTGTGCCCCCGGGTGTCATGGTGTCGGGATTGCAATTGGCTAAAGCCGGTCTACGATTCCCTCCGGTCCAGGGGTTACACCTTGTAAGCCCAAAGGGCTTGAATGTGATTAACCGCGGGTGAAACCCGTGGCAGAAAGCGACTCTATTCTATGAACCCCGAAGCGGGTTCAACCCTTTCAGGGTTGTTATAGAGAAGGTTTCTGCCTCCCCCGGGTTGCACCCGTGGTTATTCACATTTTACCCCATACGGGGTAATTATTTACAATTTGTAACTTTATCAAAGAGCGAGGAGAGTTTTTACACAATCTCCTGGTCCGGTTAGTTCTGACGTTTTAGGGGAACCGGGCGGAACCAGGTGAGGACACGCCAGAGCCATTCTACAGGACCGTAATAGAAACGTTTCATCCACCAGTTGCTGTATTCTATTTGTATTACGTAAATAACCAGTCCTACGCCTAAACATTGAAGGAAAGTGAATTCTATGGCCAGGTTGGCACCAAACCCGTAAAACAGTGGTACTCCGATCAGGCTTTGTGCCATATAGTTGGTAACACTCATGCGCCCTACAGGTGCTAATCTATCTAATAGATAGCGGCTTTTTGTCTGGTAGTATAATAATGTGAGTCCGGTTACATACATCATCATCATACCCAGGTTGCCGTATGATTTAAAGAGTGTAGTACCTGCGCGGAGTGCATATCCTTCTATTCCTATAACGGGTAATAGGTATACAATGGCATAAAAGAGGGTAAATACCCCGATACTGTAGGGAAGTACTTTCCGGCTATATTTTACCATTCGTTCTTCGCTTTTATAGATACCGGAACGTCCGATCAGTATACCGGCAATAAACAAGCCGATCAATTGCGGATAACGGGCAGCGGTAAATACCCATAAGAGTTTGGAAAATTGTCCTTTCCAACTGTTGTAAGCAATGACATCTGCAAACGAACCCTTTGTGAAGACTTCCGCTGCTTCTACATACAGGCTGTCCATATACGCTACTAATGGCGTGGTTTCATTAGGGGTACTTCCGTTTATGAAGGAGATAAAAGAGATAATCGCCGGAATCTGAAGGAATAGAATGATACATGCGGCTACCAGATATTTTGTTGGTACTTTATAGAGTGGAATCAATACAATACCCAGGAATGCGTATACAACAAAGAATTCACCCATATATATCAGTCCGTTCAGATAGCCTAATGCAAGTAGGATAGTGAGCCGCCAGATAAACCGTAGCCGGAAATCATTTCCTTTCCCGGCTTCCGATTCCATTTGCATGAAAAAGCTAAGGCCGAAAAGGAGGGAGAATATGGCGTACGCTTTGCCTGCGAAAAGAAATGTGATGATTCCGAGTACTATCTGGTCTGCTTTTTGCCAGAACAGCGATTCAATTTCGGGACCGGGACTCATCAGGTCAAAATGTTCCATGCAATGGAATAATAAAATTCCAAATAAGGCAAAGCCCCGAAGGGCATCAAGTGAGTTAATCCTTTTTTAGGTAGAGCGTGCTGTATCATAAAATGTAAATACGTTTAATTATCCAATATGTATTTACAAAGAAACAGAGGAGTACTCTTTCAAACATTCAAAATTTCAGCAAATACTTTCAAATTTCCGCTATTCCATCCACGATTTATAGCACTAACCATATTGCAGGCATAATCGTCAGTTAATTCTTCAATTATTCTATTAGCTACGTAGCAGCCATCTATTAATAGCCCTGTGTGTGAGGAAATTGGGGATAAAAGGTAATAATGTCTGGTCTATTGTGTATTTTTGTATTTAACTAATTATAAAAATGAAAAAAGGAATACTTATTTTACTTGCCGTTTTATTTAGCACGATGCAGATTAAGGCGTATAATTTTGAATTGGATGGAATATATTACAATTTCATTGAAGGAACAACCAATAACGTTGAAGTAACTTACCCTATAGAATATAGACATGATGACTATGACGGCGAAGGCGATTATTATGGTGTTATTATAATTCCTGAAATTGTTACCTATAAAAATAAACACTACCGTGTGACAAGTATCGGAGAACAGGCGTTCCGGGAAAGTAGCGTTGTTGCGGTAACAGTACCAAAATCTGTAGAATATATTGGAGTAGGTGCTTTTCGTGACTGCTGTTTTTTAGAAAAAATAGAGGTTCAATGGTCTGTTCCGCTGGATCTGAGAGAAGTTGAGAAAACTTACCCTAAGCACTCCGACCCTTACTATAACTATGTGGCTGAAGATATTTTTGATTTTTCAGAAGAACAACGCCAACGGATTACACTTGTAGTGCCAATAAACACTAAAACGCTTTATCAGGAGCGGGAGGTGTGGAAATATTTTGTCAATATTGAAGAGAAAGGGTTCAAAAATAAAATCTCTTCAGATCCGAAAAGAATCACTATACTGGATGGAACTGTTAGTTTAGAACTGACAGGAGGTGCAAATTTTCCCTGCATCGGTTTACAGCTTGCTGATAGAAATATAGGTAAGGCATTAGGTACTTATTTGGAGATCAAAAAAGGAGAAGAATTCTATCTCATGAAGTATAAATATGAGATTAAACAGTATAATACGATCAATAAAGCGGTAGAAGAATATCTGGAAGATCTTTTTAAAAGGTTTTGTGAGGATAAACAATACGGAGATAAAGTATGGAAAGCGTTTGTGCAGGAAGGTGGTTTACAGTTGTTTCTGCAAATGGCAGAAGAGTTTATGGATGAAGAATTTTTAACCTCTCCCTTTAACGAAATATATGGTTAGAATCTTTACAGGAATCTTTGTATCTTTGTAATAAATCAGAAAATATGGCTAAAACAAAAACAGTATATGTCTGTACCCAGTGTGGGGCAGACTCACCTAAATGGCAGGGTAAATGTCCTAATTGCGGAGAGTGGAATACGTATGTAGAGGAGATTGTAACCAAAGAAGCTTCTGTAAAGAAGGTGATTCCCGGACTGCCACGGGATGAGAAGGTACGTCCGCTGTTGCTACGCGATATTACGGCAGAGGAAGAGGAACGGCTGGATTTGCAGGATGGTGAATTGAACCGTGTGTTGGGAGGCGGATTGGTAAAGGGTTCGCTTGTATTAATTGGGGGTGAACCGGGTATTGGTAAGTCCACACTGGTACTGCAAACTGTGCTGAACCTGAAGAAAGTGAAAACATTGTATGTGTCCGGCGAAGAGAGTTCCCGCCAGTTGAAGCTCCGGGCTGAACGGTTGGGAGATGAGGATAATGACTGTTATATTCTTTGTGAGACGAATCTGGAGCAGATTTTTACGCAGGCAGCGAATGTGCAGCCTGATTTGATGATTATAGACTCGGTGCAGACTATTTTTACCGAACAGATTGAGTCGTCTCCTGGTAGTGTATCGCAGGTACGCGAATGTAGTGCTTCGATCCTTAAATATGCGAAGGAGAGCGGAGTGCCTGTGTTACTGATCGGACATATCAATAAGGAGGGTAGTATTGCCGGGCCCAAGGTATTGGAGCATATTGTGGATACGGTGTTGCAGTTTGAGGGCGACCAGCAGTATATGTACCGTATTCTGCGCAGTATTAAGAACCGGTTTGGTCGTACATCGGAGCTGGGTATTTACGAGATGCGCCGGGATGGGTTGCGGGAGGTGAGTAATCCTTCGGAGTTGTTGCTTACCCAGAACCACGATGGATTGAGTGGGGTTGCTATTGCCGCGGCTACAGAAGGGGTTCGTCCGTTTCTTATTGAAACACAGGCATTGGTTAGTTCGGCGGTGTATGGTACTCCCCAGCGTAGTGCAACCGGGTTTGATCTGCGGCGGATGAATATGTTACTGGCTGTGCTTGAGAAACGGGCCGGTTTTAAGTTGATCCAGAAGGATGTGTTCCTGAATATTGCCGGAGGGTTGAAAGTAAACGACCCGGCTATTGACCTGGCTGTGATCAGCGCGATCCTTTCTTCGAGCCTGGATATAACGATTGACCCGGGTATTTGCCTGGCAGGTGAGGTTGGTTTGTCGGGTGAAATTCGTCCGGTAAACCGGATTGAACAACGTATTCTGGAGGCCGAAAAGTTAGGTTTTGAAACGATTGTTATCCCTCATAATAACCTGAAAGGGTTTGATGCTTCTAAATGCCGTATACGTATTGTACAGGTGAAAAAGGTTGAGGAGGCGTTCAGGCAGTTGTTTGGGTAGATATACCAACTCCCCAACCCTTTGTTCGGCGTAGCGTCTTCGCTACGTCGGTGATAAAAGTGAGGCTCCAGCCTCACATGAGCCAGGAGGCTCATAAAATTTTAGCGACGTAGCGAGGACGCTACGCCGAACAGAGGAGGAACAGAGGAACAGAGCTGAATAGAGGGTTGATTTTCGACTTTTAAAATAAGAAGAACTATAATGATAAAAGAGATACAATTACGGGTGTTGCCGGAGCAGGCAGTTAATGAACAATCACTTAAACAGGTTATCAGCCGGGAAACGGGCGAAGGTATTAGCTCTGTTAAGGCTGTCCGTATACTGAAACGGTCTATTGATGCCCGGCAGCGTACGGTTTTTGTGAATCTGAAGGTACGCGTGTTTATTAATGAATTGCCGCAGGAGGTGGAGTTTCCTGTGGTGGAGTATAAAGATGTTTCTGCCGGTAAACCGGTTGTGGTGGTAGGTGCCGGTCCCGGTGGTTTGTTTGCTGCTTTGCGGCTGATAGAATTGGGGTTACGCCCGGTTGTGGTGGAGCGGGGAAAGAATGTGCACGACCGCAGAAAGGATATTGCACAAATCAGCCGGCAGCATAGGGTGGACCCGGAATCTAATTATTCGTTTGGAGAAGGGGGGGCCGGTGCTTTTTCGGACGGGAAGCTTTATACACGCAGTAAGAAGCGGGGATCGGTGGATAAAATATTACAGGTGTTGTGCCAGCACGGTGCCAGTACTGCTATTCTGGCTGATGCGCATCCGCATATAGGAACTGATAAGTTGCCAGGGGTTATTGAGAATATGCGGCAGCAGATTCTGAAATGTGGGGGAGAGGTATATTTTGAAACCCGTATGGATTCACTGATTTTTCATAATGGAGAGGTTACCGGCATTGAAACCAATACCGGCAAAGAATTCCGGGGGCCGGTTATCCTGGCTACCGGACATTCGGCACGGGATGTATATTATTATTTGCATTCCCGGCAGATTCCTATTGAAGCGAAAGGGATTGCTGTAGGGGTGCGGCTCGAACATCCGCAGGAGTTGATAGACCAGATACAGTATCACAGGAAAGAGGGACGGGGCGATTATTTGCCTGCTGCCGAATATAGTTTTGTGGCCCGGTCGGGTGGAAGAGGGGTTTATTCGTTCTGTATGTGTCCCGGTGGTTTTGTGGTGCCTGCCGCCAGCGGACCGAAACAGGTGGTGGTGAATGGTATGTCGCCCTCGAACCGGGGATCGCGTTGGGCCAATTCGGGTATGGTGGTAGAGATACACCCCGAAGATTTTTCGGAGTATGCCTGCCACAAAGAGTTGGCTTTGCTGAAGTTTCAGGAACATCTGGAAGAGATGTGCTGGCTTACCGGCGGGATGAAGCAGGTTGCTCCCGCCCAGCGTATGAATGATTTTATCCGGAAGAAGAATTCTTCTGATCTGCCGGTATCTTCTTATACTCCGGGGTTGTTGGCTTCTCCGTTGCATTTCTGGATGCCGGAATTTATTACTTCCCGTTTACGGGATGGTTTCCGTCAGTTTGGTAATCGTTCCCGGGGGTTCCTGACAAACGAGGCTACTATGATAGGGGTGGAGACCCGTACTTCTTCTCCCGTACGCATTGTGCGTGACCGCGAAACGTTGCAGCATATTACTGTTAAGGGACTTTATCCCTGTGGGGAAGGTGCCGGTTATGCCGGAGGGATTGTTTCCGCAGCGATGGATGGCGAACGTTGTGCTGAGGCTGTTGCTGCTGCGATTGCCATTTAATTTGTTGTTTTTGTAAAAAACGTGAAGAAAATGCTTTTTTTGTGTAACATTTGAAATTTTTTTTACGTATTAATATATAGTGATTATTGATATAGATTGTAAGCCCGAAGTGGGTTCAACCCTTTTAACCATAGCCGTCAGGGTAAAGCTAAGATTTCAACCTGAAGATTATGTATAAAGGGTTAAAACCCTGGGCTAGAATCGGCAGGGCTTTCAGCCCATTTATACTTGTTTTTATCCTTAAACTGACGGCTATGCTTTTTAGGTAACTCTATCAAAGAACGATATGATTTTTTACATTCAGCCTCTCAAGAGGGGAGGATTTTAGATTTAAATAAATAATTGAACTATATGAAGACTATTCTGCGTAATTTCTGGACTGTACTGCTTCGCTTTAAGGCGGCTGCTTTGCTCAATGTTTTGGGCTTAACTGTGGCTTTTGCTGCTTTTATTCTGATTATGATGCAGGTGGATTATGATTATAATTATAATAAGCAGGTTGCGGATGCGGAATTTATATACCGGCTTGAAATTATGTTTGGAGAGAAGGTGCAGGCTATTGTTTCCCGGCCCCTGGCTGAAGGCTTTTTTAATAGCTCTTCTTATATTGAGGCCGGAGCAGTAGCAAACCTATGGTTCGGACAGGGCATACTGGAAGCAGAAGTACATGGTGAAAAACAGTTTTTTGAAGGAAGTTCGATTTCTGTGACTGACGGATTTACTGATGTGTTCCGGTTTGAGATGCTGGAAGGAATAGCTGAATCAATCCGTGAGCCGTAAAAGCTTATACTTCCGGAAAGTATGGCCCGGAGAATTTTCGGTGATACCCCGGCTATGAACGGACAAATTGTGTTGAATGGAACCCATTATACTATATCCGGTATCTATAAGGATTTCCCGGAGAATAGTTCCCTTAGAAATGCTATTTACTTTTCTATGCGCGATGAGAACAAGGATAATTTTGGTAATTTTAATTATACTGTTTTTATCAGGCTGACTTCTCCTGATCTGGTTAGAGATGTATTGGCCAATTACCATGATCATCATCATTCGGAAGTATTTAAAACGGCTTTTGGGATTGGTCCGGAAGATGTAAGGTTGCGGCTTACTCCGCTGACGGAGTTATATACTATAAAGAATGTAGAGTATGATCTGGAAGAAAAATCAAGTAAGGAAACGGTTTTTGTTCTGTTGGCTATTGCCATTGTTTTGTTGATTATTGCCGGTATTAATTTTACCAATTTCAGTATAGCACTTACTCCTATGCGTGTAAAAAGTATTAATACCCAAAAAGTATTGGGGGCTGATACCGGTTTGTTGTGCAAAGGTATTTTAGGCGAAGCGATAGTGATTTGCCTGGTTTCGTTTGGACTATCTTTGTTGGTGGTAAAACTCTTTTCACTAACCGGGTTAAGAGAATTAGTGAGCGGAAGTGTTGCTTTGGGTGACCATGTAAATATCTTGCTGGCTACTTTGGGGCTGGCGTTTGTTTTGGCACTTTTTGCCGGGATTTATCCGGCTTATTATATGACCTCTTTTCCGCCTGCACTGGTGTTGAAAGGGAGTTTCGGTATGTCTCCCAAAGGACGTTCTTTGCGGAACGGGCTGCTGGGATTCCAGTTTATTGCTTCTTTTGCTTTGATTATCGGGGCCGGTTTTATGTACCTGCAAAATCACTTTATGCGTAATTCTCCTTTGGGATACGACCGGGATGAACTGATTGTAGCGCAAATGAATGGTACTTTATTAAAAAGTAAGGATGCTATCATGGATGAGTTAAAGCAGTTTCCGGGTGTAGAGGATATTACCTGCGCGCAGTTTATGCTGTCCAGTGGTGACCGCTATATGGGGTGGGGCAGAGGTTACCAGGACAGGGAAATTTCTTTTCAATGTTTTCCGGTTGATCCTTCTTTTTTGCAGGTTATGGGTATTCGGATTTCGGAAGGGCGTGATTTCCGCCGGGATGACGAACGGGTTCCGGGAGGTGCTTATATTTTCAATGAGCGGGCCCGGCAGTCTCTGGACCTGGATCTGGGCGGAAAAATAGATGGGGTAGCAGAAATTATCGGTTTTATACCGGATGTGAAGTTTGCCTCTTTCCGTACAGATGTGATTCCTATGGCATTTTATGTATGGGGGCCGGATAGTTGGGGAGGCGCTGAAAATAACAGGTGGATGTATATACGTGTAACGGCTGGTACTGATCTGCGTACGGCTTACCAATATGTGCTGGAAACATTTCAGAAATATGATCCCGGGTTTCCGTTTAAAGTAAGGTTTTTTGATGATATTTTGCAATTTACTTATGAAAAGGAACGCAAAATAACCCTTCTTATTACTCTTTTCAGTTTAGTGGCTATTTTTATATCCATTGTAGGAGTGTTTGGGTTGGTAGTCTTTGAAAGCCAATATCGTATCCGGGAGATCGGTGTACGGAAGGTGTTGGGGTCTTCTACACAGGAGATACTGGTTATGTTTAACAAAGTTTATTTCCGTATCCTTTTGATCTGTTTTGTTCTGGCTGCGCCTATTGCTTACCTGTTGGTACGTAACTGGCTTGAAAACTTTGCTTACCGTACACCGATGTACTGGTGGGTATTTCTGGCAGCATTCTTTATCGTAGCTCTGATTACATTTATGACAGTTACTTTCCAGAATTGGCGTGCGGCAAACGTGAATCCGGTAGAAAGTCTTAAAAATGAGTAATATGCTGTTGTGAACACTTCATCGTTGTAACCTGTTTTCTTTAATATTCATTTTAAATTAAGCAAGGTTATGACGATAGAGCGTTTGGAAACGATAGCCGCAGACCTTTATAAAGGTGCGGAAGAGGCAACTCCTATTATCGGGGGAGCAGATAAAAAAGATTGGATGGCCCGGCGTCTGGAAGAGATTATAGAAGCGGATGAACCGGCATTAGGTGATTTCCTGAATTGCGAAACTACGGATCAGGTGATCGCTCTGTTGGATATAGAATATGATGACTATAAGAATGGAGATGAGATAGAGGATGATGCTGATTTGATGGTGGCTCCTGATAATATGAATGATCTTATTGTTTCGGACCAGAATGGAGTTCTTCCGGAAAACCGCATCGTACGTCCGGTGGAAGAGATTCTGATACCGGATGAGGATGTTTTAAACAGGGATGATGTTGTGGCATCTGCCTATGATTCCGAAGAAGATATTTCTGTTGCAGATAAAGCTCCCAAAGCAGAAAAAGAAACCGGTGTTAAAGATGAGTTACCGGACCCATATGTAGATGACCGGGCTGACCAGCCGGAGTTTATAGATAACGATCCCAACTATTTCGATGAAGCGCTTATCGTGGAGGAAGATATCATTTTTGTAAATGATGTAACAGGTGAACGTAGTGACCCGTTGATGGTTGAGTCAGACCTGGATGTGGATAATAAATGTTCTGATAAGAGGGAGTCTTAATTTGTTCCCTTCTTAAGAGGGGTTAGGAGTGTATTATTACCGGTAAAAAATTAGTATTATATTTTGGTCGGAGGGGATTTGTAATCCCCGACCAACGAGTATTAGGATCTGTGATCCGGAAAATTAATCCATACCAGTTAAACCGGAACTTGAGTATTTTAGAGCGGATTATAATTGGCTTAAGGCCGATCTACGATTCCTTATACTCAGCAGGCGGGGATTGCAAATCCCCTTCATTCAGCGTAGGCACGATACAGGGACGTTTAGGTGCTATCGTGTCGTTCCTTCAGAACTCAATTATCTTTCTGATTTCCTACCCCGGGTGTAATCCAGTCATGTTCAGAAGATTTTGTAGTATATTATATTTATT